>JBPCTQ010000157.1:0-10862 GCA_051011595.1 Acidimicrobiales bacterium | reverse complement strand
ATCGACGCCATCGCCAGCCTGCTCGAAGGCTCGTTGATCTCCACACCCAGAACCTAGCCCCCGGAATTAACTGCTCGATATGTGGGCTGGATAACGTGCCCGCCCATGGGGGTCACGATCGTCACCGGGGCCGGGTCCGGCATCGGCCGGGCCACGGCCGAACTGCTACTCGGTGACGGCGGTGCGGTGGTCGCCGTCGACCTCGACGCCGACTCGCTCACCTGGACCGAGTCCGTCGACACGGTGGTGGCCATCACCGGCGACGTCACCGCCGAGGACACCAATCGGCTCGCGGTGGAGGCGGCCCATCAGCACCTCGGGCCGGTGGACGGCGCCGTCTTCAACGCCGGCGTGGCTGCCCCCGGCGACATCGTCGATGGTGACCTTCGCCGCTTCGACCACGTGATGGACGTGAACGTCCGAGCGGTTGTGGTCGGCATGCGGGCCGTCATCCCCCACCTCGATCCCGGCGGAGCCATGGTGGTCACCGCCAGCATCTCGGGCCTGGCCGCCGACCCCGGCATGTGGGCCTACAACGCGTCGAAGGCGGCCGCCGTCAACCTGGTTCGATCAACGGCCATCGACCTGGGCCCGCGTGGTATCCGAGTCAACGCGGTGTGCCCCGGTCCCACCGAGACGCCGCTGACCGCTGGGCTCACCGACCATCCCCGTCTCTACGAGCAACTGGCCCGCCGAGCCCCGCTCCAGCGTTGGACCCAGCCGGCCGAGGTCGCCGCCGTGATCGCCTTCTTGTTGTCGGATGCGGCCAGCGCGGTCACCGGAGTCGCCCTTCCGGTCGACGGCGGTTACTCGGCCAACAACGGCCAGTTCGACCCACCCCGACCTCGGGACACATCGCCTTGACCGCCGGAGCAACCTCTCACGACCAGGACGGGCGCCGAAACGACCCGGCTGCCACCAGTACCCCCTACGCCGGCACACCCACGTGCCACCGCGGACCGCAACCGAAAGCAGATCGATGACCGACAACCTGGGACTGAGTGCCGATGAGGTGCTGACCACCACCCGCGCCGTGCGCAAACGCATCGACTTCGAGCGCCCGGTGGAGCAGTCGGTCATCGAGGAGTGTGTGGAGATCGCCCTCCAGGCCCCCACCGGGTCGAACACCCAGGGCTGGCGGTGGATGTTCGTCACCGATCCCGACAAGAAGGCCGCCATCGCCGACCACTACCGAGCCAACTTCTACCCGTACATCAGCGAGTCCGACGACACCACCGACGACCAGGGAAGCCGCATACGCAGCTCGGCCGTGTACATGGCCGATCGCCTCCACGAGGTGCCGGTCATGGCCATCCCCTGTATCGCCGGCCGGATGGAAGGGGCCAACTCGTTCCAGCAGGCGTCCTCGTGGGGTTCGATCCTGCCGGCCGTGTGGAGCTTCTGCCTGGCCCTGCGCGAACGAGGCCTGGGCAGCTCGTGGACCACGCTGCACCTGCCCAACGAAGCCGAGACCGCCGAATTGTTGGGTATCCCGTTCGACCGTTACACGCAGGTCGGTTTGTTCCCCATCGGCTACACACTCGGCACCGACTTCAAGCCGGCCACCCGGGAGCCGGCCTCGCGATGGATCCACTGGGAGCAGTGGTGACCCGACTTTCGTCATCTGATGGCCACTCGTACCATTTGAGCCATGGCCCTCGACCTCGCTGAACGAATCGCGTCCGCCGATGAGCTGGTGACCACCGGCCGAACCGACGAGGCCATTGCGCTGCTCACCGAGATCGCCCGCTCCGAACCCACCTACGAGATCGAGCGGCACCTCATCGAGCTGCGTCATGCCGGCTGTGAGCTCACCCCTCGCGAACAGGCCCCGCCCCAGTGGCCGCCGGCCTACCCCGACCTGTTCGAGGGATGCGACGGCGTGCCCGAGATCGGCCGGGCCGACTTCACCACCGAAAAGCTCGGCAGTGCCCTGGTCAACTACGGCTCGCTGCTGGTGCGCGACGTCTTCGACACCGACACCACCAGCCAACTGCTCGACGACACCGATCGGGCATTGGAAGCCGCCGCCCAACGCCGCGCGGCCCCGGCCCCCAAACCCACCAACCCGTACTTCCAGCCCTACGACCCGCCGGGCAGTGACCTGGCCGTGGCCCGGGCGTGGCAGGTCGACAGCGGATCGGTCAGCATCGCCGACTCACCTCGCGTGGCGGTGCATCTCTTCGACGCCTTCCACGAATCGGGCATCCTGCCCACCCTGGGCGAGTACTTCGGGGTGCCGCCGGTGCTCACCGGTCGCAAGACGATCGTTCGCAAGGTGCCACCGGACAGCAAATTCGAATGGCATCAGGACGGGCAGTTCCTGGGCGACGACCTTCGTGTCGTGAACGCCTGGATCCCCCTCAACGCCTGTGGCACCGAAGCGCCGGGGTTGGCCATCGTGCCCCGCCGCCTCGACAACATCCTGTCCACTGGCGGTGACGGACAAGCCTTCGATTGGACGGTCACCCCCGACAACGTGCACGAGTTCACCGACGGCGCACCCATCGTGTATCCCGAGTTCAACGCCGGTGACGCCCTCTTCTTCGACGACTGGTTGTTGCACGCCACCGGCACCCTGCCGGGAATGACCGAATCCCGCTACGGCGTCGAAGCCTGGTTCTTCGCATCGTCGCACGCCGTCGACCGCTGGATTCCGATCCAGGTCTGACCGTGTCGACCCCCGACCCGAAACCCGCCACCCACCACACCGTCGAAGCGCAACGCCGAGTGGCAGCGTCGATGTCGTTCGACGAAGCCGACTTCGACCGCGCCACCCGGGGCCTGGTGGCCACCCACCCCACCGGACGCATCGAACGGCCCTCGGGCCAGATGGTGTGGGACGTCAACACCCACGACTTCGTCCGCGAACGCGACGAATCACCCGATCAGGTCAATCCCAGCCTGTGGCGCCAGGCTCGGCTCAACTCGATCCACGGGCTCTTCGAGATCACCGACGGAGTGTGGCAGGCCCGGGGTTACGACATCTCCAACATCACGTTCATGGCCGGCACCGACGGCTGGGTGATCATCGATCCCCTCACCACCGCGGAGACCGCGGCGGCCTGCCTCGAGTTGGCCAACGACCACCTCGGGGCCCGACCCGTCACCGCGGTCATCTACACCCACAGCCACGTCGACCACTTCGGCGGCGTACGCGGCGTCATCGACGACGACGATGTGGCCAACGGGGTTCGTGTCATCGCGCCGGAGGGTTTCCTCACCGAAGCGGTGGCCGAGAACGTCATCGCCGGCCCGGTGATGGGCCGGCGAGCGCAGTACATGTACGGCGGAATGCTGGCTCCCGGCGCCCACGGTCAGGTCGATGCCGGCCTGGGCAAGACCACCCCGCGGGGCACGGTCGGGCTCATCGCCCCCACCGAGATCATCACCGACACCGGCACCGAGCTCACCATCGACGGCATTCGTACGGTCTTCCAGAACACCCCGGGATCCGAAGCCCCGGCCGAGATGAACTTCCACTTCCCCGACAAGCGACTCCTGTGCATGGCCGAGAACTGCAGCCACAACATGCACAACCTGTATACGCCGCGGGGCGCCCAGGTTCGCGACGCCCTGGCGTGGAGCAAGTACATCAACGAAGCCATCGAGCTGTTCGCCCACGACACCGACATCTGCTTCGCCAGCCACCACTGGCCCCGCTTCGACACCGACGACTCTCGCCAGTTCCTCGAGAAGCAGCGTGACGTGTACCGCTGGCTGCACGACCAGACCATGCGGCTGGCCAACCACGGCGCCACCGCGGTGGAGATCGCCGAGACACTGGAGCTGGCTCCCGAGCTGGCCGACCAGTCCCACACCCGCGGCTACTACGGCACTGTCTCGCACAACGCCAAGGCGGTGTACCAGCGTTATCTGGGCTGGTTCGATGGCAACCCGGCCAACCTCGAACCACTACCCCCCACCGATTCGAGCCCTCGCTACATCGAGTTGATGGGTGGTGCCGAAGCCGTGCTCGAAGCGGCCCGAGCCGCCTTCGAGCAGGGCGAATACCGCTGGGTGGCCGAGCTGGTGAATCGACTGGTGTTCGCCGAACCCGACAACGAGCCGGCCCGACTGCTGCAGGCCGACGCCCTCGAACAGCTGGGCTACCAGGCCGAGTCGGGGCCCTGGCGCAACTTCTACCTCACCGGCGCCCAGGAGCTGCGCCACGGTGTGGTGAAGGTCAACGTCACCGCCGGCACCAACGTGCTGGCGGCCCTCACCATCGAGCAGCTGTTCGACGCCATCGGCGTGCGGGTGAACGGCCCGGCGGTGTCCGGCTCCCGGGTCACCATCAACTGGCACTTCACCGACATCGACGAACAGCACGTGCTGGGCCTGGCCAACTCGGCCATTCATCATCGTCCGTTCACCCACGACGCCGAAGCCGACGCCTCGATCACCATGACCAAGGCGAGCTTCGGGGCCATCATGATGGGCCGCCTCACCTTCGCCGATGCCATGGCCGAGGGCGACATCAGCCTCGACGGCGACGCCGACTCGCTGCTGGTGCTGTTCGGCAACCTCGACGGCGTGGAGCCGGGTTTCAACATCGTCACCCCCTGACGCCCAGGCGGACGGTCCGATCAGGGGCGGGGCTCTTTGGGGAGGCCCAGGATGCGTTCGCCGATGATGTTCCGCTGCACCTGGCTGGTACCCCCGGCGATGCGCCCACCGGGGGCGGCCAAGGCGGCGCGAGCGGCCGGTCCCTCCAACATGGCCTCGGCGCCATCGAGGCCGACGCGGGCCATGGCGGTGTCCCACACCAGGTCGGTGACCCCCAGCTTGGCGATCGATGACGCCACCGAGGCTTCTCCCTGCCGCTGGCCGAGGTGATACAACGAGCGGCCGGTGATCAACAGGTCGGCCAACGTGTCCCGGGCCACCGGATCGAGGTCACCGCCCAACCCGATCAAGGCATCGAGCCGTCGTTTCATCCCGATCGACGCCGCCCCGATGGACCCCCGTTCGTTCGTGAGCGTGACCATCCCCACCCGCCAGCCATCGTTCTCGGGGCCGAGCAGGTTGGCGGCCGGTATGGCCACGTCGGTGAGGAACACCTCGTCGAATTCGGCCTCGCCGGTCATCTGGCGAAGGGGTCGCGTCTCGACGCCGGGTGAGGCCATGTCGACCAGGAAGAACGAGATGCCCCGATGTTTGGCGGCGTCAGGATCGGTGCGGGCCATCAGGATGCCCCACTGGCTGATGCGGGCACCCGAGCACCACACCTTCTGACCGTTGACGATGTAGTGATCACCGTCGCGCACGGCCCGGGTCTCGAGACCGGCCAGATCACTGCCGGCGTTGGGTTCGGAGAAGAGCTGGCACCACACCCGCTCGGCGGTGAGGATGGGACGCAGGTGTTCGGCCTTCTGGGCGTCGGTGCCGAAGGTCTGCACTCCTTGGCCGGCCAACACGAACCCCACCATGTTGATGAACGGCGGCACCTGGACCTTGGCGCATTCCTCCAGCCAGACCTCCTGATGGTCCGGTGTCAGGCCCCGGCCGCCGACGTCTTCGGGCCAGTGCAAACCGGCCCACCCCGCCTCGTACAGTCGCTGTTGCCACGCCACCCCGGCATCCCGATGTTTGGGCGGCATGATGGCGCCGTAGTCGGGTGGAGCATCACCCGCGTTGGTGGCCAGCCACTGCGCTGCCTCGGCGCGGAACTGGCCGAGGGTCACTCGCTGTCGACCAAGGGGCGGTGTCGCATGAGCTGCGGGCCGCCGATCCAGCCACACATCTGAGGATCGCACTCGCGGAGATCACCCTCGATCCACCGTCCGTAGCGGGTGAAGACCCCGGTGCGGTCGCCGTCGGTGACCCGGATGGTTCGCGTCTCGGGGTCCTCGAGCTCGTAGAGCGCGTCGGTGAAGGGATGACGGAGCCCGTTCATTGGTCGTCCACCCACTCTCCCAGTCGTTGGTGGAGCCAGCGGATCTTGGACTCCTGGTAGCTGGCCAGGGTGACACCCGGCTTGCGGGTCGTTTCGAGCCCGGCCTGCACCTTGGGCATGTTGAACAGGTCCTGATCGAACACCTTGGCCACACCACCCAGCTCGGGAGCGTCGGTCCAGGTCTCGTGGTCGTCGAGCCAGTGGATCTCGGCCGGCGGTGGGCGCTCACCGTCGAAGGGCGACAGGATCAGGCACTCCATGATGCCGCTGCGGTGATCGTCGCCGTTGGGCCGGAACCGGTACGTGATGCGGTTGAACGCCCCCCACGGATGGAAGTTGGGGAACACCGTGTAGTCGAGGTTGTCCATGAGCTCGGCGTCGCTGGTGCGATCGGCCCACTCGTCACCGACGACCGGCCGTAGCCGCTCGCGCATACCTGCCGCGGCCATGGCCCGCATCGATTGCTCGTCGTCGAGCTCGGGCAGGGGGCTCTTCTGGTCGTGGCGCACATCGAGCATGGCCCGCATCATGTCGTCCTGGGTGGGGTCGAAGTCGATGAGGGGGCTGGGTGTGCCACTGGGTGTGATGGCCCGGGCGAAGTTCTCCCAGACGTCGACCTGGGTGTTGGTGTCACCCACCCACGCCATGATCTGGGGGTGGGTGGCGTTCACGTGGTACGCCTCACAGAACGCCTCCTGGAGGATCTTCCAGTTGGCCGGAATCACCTTGGCGACGTGGGCCTCCACGTAGCGGTCGGCCAGGTCCCAGATCTCGAAGTGGTCGACGATGCCACCGAGGAAGTCGGCCAGGGGTTCGGCGTCGGGGTCGGGGTTGATGAACACGAACCCGCCCCATGTGTCGACCCGCACTTCGGGGAGTGAGAACTCGGCCGGTTCGACGTGGGGGAAGTCCCAATCGGCGGGGATGTCCTGGAGGGTGCCGTCGAGTTTCCACGCGAACCCGTGGAAGCGACAACGGATCTCACTGCACCTGCCGTCGTGATCCTTGAGCTGGCGACCTCGGTGCAAGCAGGCATTGGGGTAGGCCTTGATCTCGTCGGGGGCGGTGCGGATCACCAGATAGCTGTCGCGAACGATCTCGTACACAACGTGGTCGCCCACTTCGGGAATGTGCTCTTCCCGACAGGCGAACTGCCAAACCCGTCGCCACAACCGTTCGGTCTCGCGTTCGTGCCACTGGCGGGAGGTGTACCGCTCAGCCGAGATGTCGTCGTTGCCGAGGTCCCCAGGGCTCTCGATGCGGAGGACGTCGGGCACCGGATGGGTGTCGGTGTCGAGCAGTTGCTGGTAGGTGATCCCCGGTGATCGACTCATGACCCCACATTATTGACCAAGCGGTTAATTCTGCGAATGGGGCGCTGGATCCGGTTCAGATGATGTCGATGGCGTCGAGGACGGCCCCGGCCAGTTCCTCGTCTCCCTGCACCTCACACGACCCTCGCCAGTCGGTTCGTTTCGTGCCCCAGCTCACGAAATCCTCGGCCGACGACGTGACCGTGGCGGCCGCATCTCCGCCGCCCTCGCTGACCTCGGGGCCGGGTGAGAGCAACCAGGTGCCACCGCCGGGGCCGGTGAGCACCAGCTGGACGGGGGCGGTCACCACCGACAGTGCGTCGTGACACATCGGCGCCAGGCCGGCCATCATCCACTCGATGGTGGGCCGCATACGCAACTCGTCGACCGGGGGCAGCGACCGCTGCACCGACCCGGAGGGCGCCAGCATGTCGACCCGCAGGTGACACAGATGGTCGAAGGCGTAGATGTCGGCGAACATGTGCATGGGGTGGGTGCCCAACTGACCGAGGTCGGTGTCGGTCGACGCCAGCGGCTCGTCCTGGAACATGGCCACCGCCCCCAACCACGGTTCGAGGAATTGGTCGTACTCGGCCAGGATCTGCTCGGGGGTCCAGTCCCGTCGGGCATCGACGAGCACGTCCTGGAGGGCTTCGATGCCCAGGGGTTCGGCATCGTCGGGTTGGGGATCGGGGTCGACGAACAACTTCATGTTGGTGGTGAGGTGGGCCACCAGGTCCTGGGTGCGCCACCCATCGCAGCCGCTGGGAGCGGCCCACTCGTCGGGGGTGAGCGAGTGCAGGATGGGTGACACGTCGTCGGTGTGAATCGTGCGGAGGGCGTCGAGTCCGTAGCTGGTCATGCCCCGATCGTGTCACGACCCCGGCGACCGTGCGAGGCTGCGCCGATGGACCGAACTGCATTCGACCTGTCCGATCACGTCGCCGTTGTCACCGGAGCCGGCCGCGGCATCGGCGAGGGCATCGCCAAGGCATTCGCCCGCGCCGGTGCGGCGGTTGTGGTGGCCGCCCGTCGCACCGACGAGATCGACCGGGTTGCCACCGAGATCGACTCCGCCGGCGGAACCGCCACGGCCATCACCACCGATGTCACCGACCCGGCGGCGTTGGAGGCCCTGGCCGATGGCGCGGTGGCCGCCCACGGGTCGCTCACCACGTGGGTGAACAACGCCGGGGGCTCACCCGACCGTATGCCCCTCACCGAGTTGGACCGCGACAGCTGGGACCGCTGCCTGGCCCTCAACCTCACGGCGGTGTGGGAGGCGTCGGTGGCGGCCGAGAAACGTATGGCCGATGGCGGATGCATCATCAACATCTCGTCGATGGCGGCCTACGGGCCGGTGCCGGGGTCGGGTCACTACGCGGCAGCCAAGGCGGCCACCAACTCCCTCACCCAGACCATGGCGCGTGAGCTGGCTCCCCGGGTGCGGGTCAACGGGCTGGCCCCCGGGGTGGTGCCCACCGAGATCATGAAGACGGCGTTGGGTCTCGACGACGAGCAGGCCCAGGGGCTGGGTCGCCACATCCCCATGGGCCGGGTGGGCACACCCGACGATCTCGGCCAAGCCGCCCTGTACCTGGCTTCGCCGGCCGCCGAGTGGGTCACCGGCCAGACCCTCAACATCGCCGGCGGCCAGTAGCCCCACCCGAGCACAACCGAACCCTGCCGAACTGGCGGTAGAACGCGTCACCTATGACGCGCCGGACCGCCAGAACGCGCGCACACCCGAACTGGCGGTAGAACGCGTCACCTATGACGCGCTGGACCGCCAGTTGGCGCCGCGGGTGCTAATTGATCGGTTGGTCAATTCGGTCTTAGGGTGACCGCATGACCAGCCAGGTACCCGTGGCCGAGGGTGTGTTCACCGGCCCGCTCGAAGATCCGCGCCTCATCGGCAGCCGCTGCCACGACTGTGGCAACCACATGTTCCCGGCCCAACCAGGTTGTCCGAAGTGTGCCGGCACCGACACCGAAACGGTTGAGCTCGAACCCACCGGCACCTTGTGGACCTGGACCATCCAGGGGTTCCCGCCCAAGGCGCCACCGTATGTGGGTGATGTCGAGAACTTCGAACCGTTCGGGGTGGGCTACGTCGAGCTACCCGGCCAGGTCAAGGTCGAGGCCCGACTAACCGAGTCCGACCCCGACAAGTTGGAGATCGGCATGGAGATGAAGCTGGTCACCGTGCCGCTCGCCACCGACGACGACGGCAACGAGGTCGTCACCTTCGCCTTCGCACCAGTGGGGAGCCAGTCATGAGTGTGGCCATCGTAGGAATCGGCATGCACGAGTTCGGTCGCCACGACGGCGTGTCGGGAATGGACCAAGGGGTGGTGGCGGTCCGCCGGGCGGTGGCCGACGCCGGTGCCACCTGGGACGACATGCAGTTCGCCTTCGGAGGATCGGTGGCCGCCGGCGCGGCCGACACCATGGTCTCCAAGCTCGGTCTCACCGGGCTGCAGTTCATCAACGTCAACAACGGGTGCGCCACCGGCGGCTCTGCGTTGTTCTCGGCCTTCAACACCATCGAGTCGGGCATGTTCGACCTGGGCATCGCCATCGGCTTCGACAAACACGAACGAGGCGCCTTCCGGGTGTCGACCAAAGGTGCCGGGCTGGGCGACTGGTACGGCGCTTCAGGAATGGCGCTCACCACCCAGTTCTTCGGCATGAAGATCAACCGCTACATGCACGAATACGACATCAGTCAGTCCACGCTGGCCAAGGTGTCGGCCAAGGCCATGCGCAACGGTGCCATCAACCCGATGGCATGGCGGCGCAAACCGATCACCGAGGACGAGGTGCTGGCCTCACCCATGTTGAGCTACCCGCTCACCCAATACATGTTCTGCTCGCCGGGCCAAGGCGGGGTGGCGCTGGTGTTGTGTCGAGGCGACCAGGCCCACAAGTACACCGACTCGCCCATCTTCTTGAACGCCGCAGTGGTGCGGTCGCGTCGCTTCGGCAGCTTCGAGGTGCTGGCACCGTCCATTGCCATCGAGCACAACGCGGGCCCCACTGTTGATGCCTCGGCGGCTGCCTTCGAGATGGCCGGCATCGGCCCCGACGACATCGACCTGGCCCAACTGCAAGACACCGAGAGCGGGGCCGAGATCATGCACATGGCCGAGAACGGCTTCTGCCAGCACGGCGAGCAGGAGGCCATGATCCAGAACGGCGACACCGAGATAGACGGTCGGTTCCCCGTCAACACCGACGGGGGCTGTTTGGCCAACGGCGAGCCGGTGGGGGCCTCCGGTCTGCGCCAGGTGTACGAGAACGTGCTGCAACTCCGCGGCGACGCCGGCGAGCACCAGGTGCCCGGCGATCCACGGGTGGCCTACACCCACGTGTACGGCGCACCCGGTATTTCCGGCGTCACCATCCTCAGCCGCTGACATGGCGTCACTGATCACGCCATATGTCGAAACCAAGGGCGACGAGCCGTGCATCCTCAACGAGGACGGCACCATCGTCACCTGGGGCCAGTTCGACGATCGGGTGAATCGGCTGGTGAACGGCTTCCGGGCCGCGGGGCTCGGGCCCGGCGACACGTTGGCCCTGATCGCCGGCAACCGGGCTGAGTGGTTCGAAACCGCCTTCGCCTGCGGTCACGCCGGCATCACCTA
>JBPCTQ010000156.1:0-2554 GCA_051011595.1 Acidimicrobiales bacterium | reverse complement strand
CTCCTCGCTGGTGCCCTACGCGCCGGCCGGAAACCCTAGCGGGCAGTGCCGGTCAGGTCGTTGTCGCGTCGAAGCGTTGAGCTCCGGAGACACCATCGGGCTGGCTCAGGTTCAGCCCACCTGCGGCGATCAGGGGGGCCAGGTCCTCGGGGGTCGCCGGACGAGCCAGGTCGAATCCCTGCCCTCGGAAGCAGCCCACGTCGACCAGGAGTCGGCGGTGCTCGGGTGTCTCGATTCCTTCGGCCACCACCTCGAGGTCGAGCGCTCCGGCCATGTTGATCACCGAGCGGACGATGGCTTCGTCGTCGCGGTCCTGGCCGAGGCCGCGGACGAAGGTCTGGTCGATCTTCAAGACGTCGACCGGGAATCGCTTCAGATAGGCGAGGGAGGAGAATCCGGTCCCGAAATCGTCGATGGCCAGTCTGACCCCCACCTCGCGGAGCCGCTCGAGCAGCGCGAGGGACTCGTCCACGTCGGACATCAGAGCGGTCTCGGTGATCTCCAGGCACAGGTGCTCGGGGTGCACCTGGTGCCGCTGCAGTGCACTCCTCACCTCGTCGACCAGCTCGGGGCGGTCGAGCTGGTGGGCCGACAGGTTGACTCGAACCGTGAGCGGGTGATCGCGATTCTGGTTCCATGCTGCCGCTTGGCGGCAGGCTCGATCGAGGACGAGCCGACCGAGCTCCACCACCAGCCCGGAATCCTCGGCCACCTCGATGAAACTGCCGGCCGACAACATGCCCAGGCGGGGATGGGGCCAGCGCACCAGTGCTTCGGCTCCCATCAGTCGTCCCGAGCGCAGTTCCAGCTCGGGCTGATAGTGCAATTCGAGTGCGCCCTGGTCGATTGCGAGCCGGAGGTCGCTCTCGATCTCGAGACGGTGAGCCAGCGCGTCTCGATGTCGTTGATCGAACACCTCGAATCGGTTGCGGCCCTTGCTCTTGGCCTTGTACATCGCCGCGTCGGCGTGGCGCAGCACATCTTCGAGCGCCTGGTCGTGGGCAGTCGGGTTGGCGATGCCGATGGATGCGCTGAGGAACATCCGGGTCGGCCCCGCCTCCATTGGTTCGCTGAGCATCTCGAGCAGCCGATTGGCCACGGCTGCCGATTCGATGCCCGACACCGGGCCGCGCAGCAGCACGACGAACTCGTCGCCCCCGAGGCGACACACCACGTCCTGAGGGCGAACGGCGAGTCGAAGCCGGTCCGCGATCACCCGCAGCACGTCGTCGCCGGTGCTGTGGCCGAGCGAATCGTTGATGATCTTGAAGCGGTCGATATCGAGCAGTAGGACCGCGGCGTCGGTCGATCTCGGCGGAGAACTGAGGCAGGTTCGAAGCTGTTCCATGAGGACCCGGCGGTTCGAGAGGCCCGTCAGCTCGTCGTGGCCGGCCTGGTACTCGAGCTGCTCCATGGCCTGGCGAGTGGCCGTGATGTCGGTGACGTGGCGCAGCCAGAGATCGCCCTGGTCGCCCGTGCCGCGGATCTTGGCCTCGGTGACACGCCCCCAGACGTAGGTGCCGTCGGGCCGCTGGAGCCGGAACTCCCGCTGGGCGGCCTCGGGATCGGTGTAGTGCGGCTGCAGCGTGCCGACCACGGTGGTACCCAGCAGTTCGGTCTGGTCTCGCCCCACGAACTTCTCGAAGGCCCGGTTGCACGCCACTAGCCGGTTCTTGCTGTCTCGCAGTGAGATGCCGACGGGGGCGTTCTCGAAGGCGGTGGCGAAGTAGTTCTCGGCTTCGAGTCGGGCGCCGAGCTGCACGATGAGGGTGCCCAGCTCGTCGATGGCCCGGCGGTCTTCACTGGTCCAGGGTTTGCCGTCCACGCGCTCGAAGACCAACAGGCCGGTTGCCCGCTGTTCGGCGCGAGCCAGCGGCAGCGCCAACGCCACCGACCCTTCGCCACCGTTCACGATGCACGTGTCGTCGGCCGGGAGGTCGGCCGCGACGCCGGGCGCTTGCGCCAGCCGTGCCGGCGTTCCCTCCAACGGGGTGCGCCGGTGAACGGTCGGGGTGGGGGCGTCGCTGGCCCACTCGGTGAGTAACGCCAGTTCGGACGTCGTGTGATCGATGATCCACAGCGCCGCTCGTTCGAGCTCGAGACCGACACTGATCGATGCCAGCGCGTCGTGGATGCCGGCGATGGATGTCTGGTTGGTGAGGCGCAACATGTCGGTGGCGATGGTCCGCGTCCGATCCTCTACCTCCAGGCGGCGAACCATGGCCGACTCGGCATCCACACGGCCACAGAGTTGGCTGATGAGTTGCACCACGGACTGGGCGGCCTCGATTTCGGCCGCCGACCAGGTTCGCTCCCCCCAATTCTCGATGGACAGCGCCAGGCGGGCCTTGCCGTTCCGGGTCACTGGCACGTACAACAGGTGCAGGTTCTCGGGTGGGGTTCCGAAGCCATCCGGGATGTCTTCGGGGCCGAGCGTGCAGGGAACCGTCGATTCGAAGAGGTCGGCGGTGTCG
Source organism: Acidimicrobiales bacterium (assembly GCA_051011595.1). GTDB lineage: Bacteria > Actinomycetota > Acidimicrobiia > Acidimicrobiales > SHLQ01 > JAOUEE01. The sequence goes on along the minus strand of JBPCTQ010000156.1, from coordinate 80 downwards.
GGGTGCTCGGTCACATCGATTCGTACGATGTCGGCGAACGATTTACCGCCGATCCCTTGCTCCCACATCCACTCGAGACT
>JBPCTQ010000155.1:0-2725 GCA_051011595.1 Acidimicrobiales bacterium | reverse complement strand
CTCGATGGCGGTCCATGTGAGGAACCAGCCGAGCATGATCCAGCCGAGGTAGGGGAACATCGGCCCCGCCCAAGCCGGCTGATGCTTGCGTCGCATCGCCAGACCGAGGTTGACGGCGCTCAAGGCGACGACGCCGAAGGCCATGGTCATCGCCACCGAGGGGTCAGTGGTGCTCGGTTCGTCGGGACCCCACGACAACACCGCCAGTGCTCCGCCCGCGACGATCAGCCCGTTGACCAGCCAACGGATGACCGAGCCGCGGTTGACGATACGGGTGGCAGGCGGCCTGGGTGGTTGGTCCATCACCCCGGGGTCGGGAATGTCGGTGATGAAGGCGACAACGATGGTCGACACGACGAAGAACTTGCAGAACAACAGCATCAGTGGGAACAGCGCGACACCCTCGTTGACGTTGAAGATCGTCGCCCACAACATGAGTTGGAGCACCGCCGAGAGGACCGTGAGCTGAAGGCGGACGTAGGCCGAGATGCGCCGATAGATGTCGCGGCCGAGCTCGACCGCCCGGACGAGCGTGGCGAAGTTGTCGTCGGTGAGGATCATCTTGGCGGCCTGTTTGGTCACCTCCGAGCCGCTGCCCATAGCGACGCCGATGTCGGCCTGCTTGAGGGCGGCGGCATCGTTGACCGCGTCGCCGGTCATGGCCACGACCTCGCCGGCCTCTTGCATCAGCGCGGCCAGGCGAACCTTGTCTTCGGGGGCAACCCGGCCGAATACATGGAGCTCGGGCAGCGTGTCGACGACTTCGGCATCGGGCATCCGGGCGAAGTCGACACCTTTGATCACCCCAGGCCCGAGGCCGAGGTCGTCGGCGATCGCCCTGGCGGTGACGGTGTGGTCACCGGTGATCATGCGCACGTCGATGCCGGCGCGGAGTGCGATACGGACCGCATCCTTGGCCGACTCGCGGAGCGGGTCGATGATGCCCACGAGCGAGATCATCACCAGGTCCGAGACGAGCGGCATCGGGTCGTCGAGCGCCGCGGCCATATCGGCGTCGTCGAGCATACGGACAGCGAAGGACAGCACGCGGAGTCCGCCCTCGGACAGCCGCCGGTTGGCGGCGACGATCTCGTCCCGAACGTCCGCGATCGGCACCACCTCGCCGTGCCAGAGGGCGTGGCCGCATCGGCTGAGCACCACGTCGGGGGCGCCCTTGATGCTGGCAAAACCGGGGGCGTCGAGGATCTCGCCGGCCAGCCAGTCGGGCCGGTCGTGGAACGTCGCCATGAACTTGTACGCGGAGTCGAACGGCACTTCCGCGCGCCTCGGCAACTCGCGCCTGGTCTCCTCGGCGTCGACACCGATCTTGGCCGCGAGCACCACCAGCGCCGCCTCGGTCGGGTCGCCGACAATCGTCTCGTCGGCGGCGACGGTGGCGTCCGAGCACAAGGTCAACCCGAGTGCGAGGCGGCGGAAGTCGGGTGATTCACCTCCGGCAACGCGCAGGATCGCTCCCGTCTTCTGGTAGCCGCTTCCCTCGATCTTGAACCACTCGCCGCCGGTGAGCATCGACGTCGCCGTCATCGCGTTCATTGTCAACGTGCCGGTCTTGTCGCTGTTGATCACCGTCGTCCCGCCCAGGGTCTCCACATCGGTGAGCGATTTGACGACCGCCTGCTCCTCAGCGAGGCGGCTCGATCCCGACGACAACATCAACTGAACGAAGGTGGGGAGACCGGTCGGAATCGCTGAGATCGCGGTGGAAACGCACAACAGGATCAGCGTCTCGCTGTCCTGTCCACGGGCGATACCGAAGATCGCGATGATCGCCACGGCCGTCCAGGCAACCCCGCCGAATACCTTCGTCAACCCGTCGAGCTCCTGCTGCAACGGCGACTTCGGGCGATGCACCGCGGTCACCATGTCGGCAATGCGCCCCATCTCGGTCGCCGCGCCCGTCTGGGTGATGACGATGGTGGCCGTGCCCCTGGTGACCTGAGTGTTCTGGAAGACGAGGTCGGTGCGGTCGCCGAGCGCCACCTCGTCGGCATCGATCGTGGTCGGGTCCTTGGCCACCGGCGCACTCTCGCCGGTGAGCGCCGCTTCCTGCACCTCGAGGGTCGCCGAGGTAATGATCCGGCCATCGGCCGGCACCAGATCACCGGCCTCCAACTGCACGATGTCGCCGGGCACCAGACTGGTCGAGTCGATCTCCTCGGTGCGGCCCGACCGCCTCACCCGGGCCTGAGGCACCTGCAACTCGGACAGCGCATCGACGCTCGCCTTCGCCTTCAACTCCTGGTTCGTGCCCATCACCACGTTGAACAACACCAGCAACCCGACGATCACCCCGGTCGAGATCTGGCCGATGACGATGCTCGCGACGGCAACGGCCACCAGCATGATGTTCATCGGGTTCGACAACTGCACGAAGGCCAACGACCACACACTCGGCGAAGGCTCCGACGCCAGTTCGTTCGGGCCGTGCTCGGCCAACCGCCGTTGGACCTCGCCGCCCTCGAGCCCGGACGTGGCGTCGACATCGAGTCGATCGGTCGTCTCGGCGACCGACAGCGAGTACCAGTCGAGATCGTCGGTTCGATCGGTGACTTGTGCGTCGCCCATGGTGCTCCCTCCGCGGCCGCCCGAACCTACCCGAAGGGCCAGAGGTCGGGCGTCGGGCGGGTTGAGGGGTTCGGACGGATGTTCGACCAGCCACCGTCACGCCGCTCGATCATGGCGGCGACACCACCCACCGACGACG
>JBPCTQ010000154.1:0-25487 GCA_051011595.1 Acidimicrobiales bacterium | reverse complement strand
CTCCTGGCGCCGCTGCTCGGTCGTGACGACGTCGAGGTGCGGGCCAAGCTGGGCTGGACCGACGTGGCCTTCTTCAGCGAGCAGGGTGTACCGGCCATCAACCTGGGTCCTGGTGATGCGACCCTGGCCCACACACGTGACGAACGAGTCGAGCGCCACAGTCTCGAACGGGTCCGGGAGATCCTGGGTGACGTGGTCACCGGCGAATGACGAGGTGCCGGGATTGAATCCGGGCCACGGAAGATGACAGGCTTGTGCGATTCCGCACCCTTCCCCGTGCTCGAGACGAAGGTGATCGTTCATGCGCAGGGTTCTGGTGTTCGTTTTGAGCGCCGTCATCGGTCTGGGGGCGCTGGCCTTGGCCGCCGAGGCCAGCCGGGGACCGTCGGCTCCCACGGTGGCGCCGGTTGCGCTCCCGGTGGAGACCACGCCGCCGGCTGAAGCTGTGGCGGTACCGGCTACCAGCACCACTCCCACCACCACACAACGCGAGGGTCGCGCCACCCGGCTGCCACCCAGAGTGTCCGACCCGGCACCGGCGGCTCCGACGGACTCGGGGATCGACGACGCGGCGGTAGCCAACGTCGCGGCTCCCGCCGCGGTGGTGGTGTCGCCCCCACCACCGGTCACCAGTCCGGCAACCAGCGCGCCACCGCCAGCCCCGCCGGTCCCCTCGGCGCCGCCCCCCCCCCCCAGCCCCTCGCCACCGGCAACAGCCGCCCCCTCGCCGCCGTCCACCGAACGGCCCCCACCGCCCACCACCCAACCCGAACGGCCGGACCCGCCCGATGAACCCGAACGGCCGGACCCGCCCGATGAACCCGAACGGCCGGACCCGCCGGACAAACCCGACCGCCCCGACCGGCCACCCAAACCAGAACGTCCCGACCGGCCGGACAAACCAGAACGTCCGGACCGGCCGGACAAACCAGAACGTCCCGACCACGACGATCACGACGACGACGATGACGATGACGACGATGATGACGACGATGACGACGATGACGACGACGATCTGACCCCTCGGGTGTTGGTGGGGTCCTAGATGGTCGAAACAGCCTCGCCCGTCGAGAGCGATTCGCCGGCCCCGAATCCGGGGCCGAGTCCGGTCCGGGTCGGCGGGTGGTACATCCTGTTGGCCGTCGCCGCCCTCGTGGTGGTCATGGTGCCGGTGCAGCGCCTGCTGTTGCGCAGCGCCGACGATGGCATCACCGACGACATCGAAGCCGAGGTCGAGGACTTTCGCGCCCTGGCGGAGGCGGTCGATCCACCCCCGGCCCGAGACCCGGCGCCCCGCCTGCTGCGAGACTTCGTCGGTCAACGCGAACCGAGCGGCGACATGGTCTGGGTGGGGTTGTACGACGGCGACGTCCTGGCCGCCAGCTGGGATTCGCTGGGGGACAGTTTGGCTTCGGCGGTGCAGCGTGATGTCGGTACCCCGCTCACCGAGTCACGGTGGGGAACGATGCAGGGCGACGTCGCCTCCTATCGCTGGCTGGCCGTTCCCGTCGGGCAACGAGGGGTATTGGTGGTGGCGGCCGACGCGGGCGAGGAGGAAGCCAGCGCCTCCGATCGGGTCCGGCTGGTGGCGCTGGCGGGGGTCGCGGCGTTGGTGCTGGGTGGTCTGGTGACCTACTCCCGCCGACGCTCCCCGACGCGACCCGGCCGCGGATCGGCGGTCACCGATGAGGCGCTCGAGCCCGAGTTCCACACCCCGGCCACCGCGGGGCGCTCGCTCTGGTTGCGGCTGGTCGACGTCGGGGAGCTCGGCTCACTCATCTACGGCCGACTCCGGGTACGAGGCGACGGGCGACGCTGGCGGGTCCGAGCTGATGCGGTCGGCGACGTGGTCTGTGACCCCGATCAGGTCTTGGCCGCGATGATCGTGTTGGCCGATGAGGTCACCACCTCGACCCGGGCTGGCGACGAGGTGTCGTTCGAGGTGCACGACCACGATGGCGGCGTCGCCTTCTCGGTCTCACATGTCGGTGCCGAGGTGTCGCCTCGACTGTTGACCGACGTGCTCGACGAGTCGATGCAGGCCGTGGTCGAGGCCCACGACGGCCGGGTGTGGATCGAGGTCGATGAACACGAGACCAGTCGTTCGCTGTTCATACCCCGAACCCAGGCGGTGGGGCCGGTATTCGGTCTTTAGTCAGAGCTTGCGCAACACCGTGACCACTCGACCGTAGATGGAGACGTCGGCGGCCGGGAACACCATGGGTTCGAGGGCCTCGTTGTGGGGCTCGAGTACCACGTTGGTGCCCTTGCGTCGATAGGTCTTGATGGTGGCCTCGTCGCCGGGGATACCGGCCACCACGATGTCGCCGGGGTCGGCATCGGGCTGGGAACGAGCAACCACGAAGTCGCCGTCGAAGATGCCGGCGTCGACCATGGAGTCACCGCGGACCCGCAGCATGAACAGGTCACCGTCGCCGGTGAGATCGGCGGGGATGGGCATGGTTTCTTCGATGTTCTCCGATGCCAGCACGTCGGTGCCCGCCGCCACGTCGCCGACCAGCGGCACGTGATTGACCGGGCGACGATCGACCACCGCGCCGGAGTTGGAGTCCCAGTGCACCTCGATGGCCCGCGGTTTGGTGGGGTCGCGCCGGAGATACCCCAGCTTCTGGAGGGTGGCCAGGTGCGAGTGCACCGTGGACGGTGAGGTGAGTCCCACGGCTTCACCGATCTCTCGTACCGAGGGCGGGAAACCCCGTTCGCGCACCGTTTTGTCGATGTGTTCGAGGATCTGGATCTGTCGGTCGGTCGGGGTGTCGGCCATGGGTGCCTCTTCTGGGGAACGAATCGGGGAAGTGGGTTGCGGGCGAACAAGTGTTCGTGTTGACTGTAGCAGGACGAACAGTTGTTCGGAGTACGGATGTTCGCCCAACACATGTTCGCCGAACAGGTGTTCCGCGTCAAGCACCCGTTCCCAGCCGATCTCGCCAAAGAGTGTCCGACCCCCTGGAGACAATCATGACCATGACCGCAACACTTCCTCTCTCCGGCTCCACCCCGGCACCGACACCTCGCCAACGAGCCGCCCATCATCAGGCCCAGCACCAGCTCTTCCTGCGGCGCCGTTTGGCCGCGCTCACCCTGCTGGTGGTGCTCGTGGCCTTGGTGGCGCTGGTGTTGGGCTCCACTCGTGGTGTGCAGGCCGACGACGGTTCGGCGCCGATCACCGGTCACCCCGTCGAGTACGTGGTGGCGCCCGGTGACTCGTTGTGGTCGATTGCCAGCGAGCTGGCCCCCGATGCCGATCCCCGTCCCATCGTTCGTGAACTCGAGGCCAGTGCGGGTGGTGCCGTGCTCCAGGTGGGGCAACTCCTGATCATTCCGGCCGACCTGGCTCGATGACCAGCGGTCGGGCGCCGGCGAAACAGACCGACATCGGCTACATGGTGGGCCGCCGGTAACGCAACAGGAGGGTGTTGTCGTGTTCGAGTACGTGGGTCAAGGTCAGCCCCAACGGTTCGGCGACGTCTCCCCCGACGGCGACCCGTTTGCTCGAGCCGGCCACCAGCATCGGGGCCACGGTCAGGCACAACTCGTCCACCAGGCCCTGCGCCACGAACTGGCCGTTGAGGGTGGGCCCACCCTCGAGCAGCACCACTTGGTGGCCCCGAGCCGCCAACACCTGCAACGCCGCGGTCGGGTCGACCGTGGTCGTTCCGGCGGTGACGATGTCGGCCACGGGTGCCAGCGCAGCCACTCGGTCGGCGGGGGCATCGTCGGTGGTGATGATGAGCGGTCGATGGTGATCGGCGAACAACCGACTCGACCCATCGAGCGAGGCCGAACCGGTCACCACCGCCACCACTGGCACCGGTGCCTGGCCCCGGGCCTGGCGGCGGTCCACCGCCTCGGGCCGGGCCACCGGGGGTCCGTAGTCTTCGGCCCGCACCGTGCCGGCCGCCACCACGATCACGTCGGGCACCGTGCGGATCACGCCGAAAACCTGGCGGTCTGCCGTGCCACCGAGGCCACCCGACACGCCGTCCACGGCGGTGGCGCCGTCGAGCGACGCCACCATGTTCAGCATCACCCAGGGCCGGCCGGCCGGTGCCGGGCGGTCGTCGGCATCGTACAGCGAGAGCAGATCCTGGTCGCTGGCCGCCGCTGCCGGTTCGAAGCGTCGCATGGGTACGACGCTATCCCCAAGGCTGTGGATTCTCGGTTCGTTTTCCACCGCTATTTCCCCAGGCCTTCCCCTTTTGATTCGATGCGAAACTCCCTAGGGTTCGCCCCTGGCAGATCGCAGTGTCGACGACCGGCTTGGTGGTTGGCGTTCCTCCTCTGGTGGGTCGGACGACTCCTTGAGAGGTCGATCGTGCTGCATCTCATCGCGACCAGATCGATCTCTTGGACCTGGGCGTCGAACTGCGATCTGCCCGAAAACCCGACAGCGACATCATCTCGAATCCATTCGGTACCGTGGATGGTGGCCCATCCCTCTCGACTCGACTGAGGAGTCCACGTGGCCCTTGCCCCCGACCATGCAGGCATCGGTCTGCGACGCGCGTTCACCACCGAAGGCGTCGACCCGTACGAGGCCTTCGAGTGGGAGCAGCGAGATGCTCGCATCACCGACCATCGCGACGGCTCGGTCGCCTTCGAGCAACTCGACATCGAGGTGCCGGCCCACTGGTCGATCAACGCCACCAACCTCTTGGCCCCGAAGTACTTCCGCGGAACCCTCGACTCACATCAGCGCGAGTCGTCGCTGAAGCAGGTGGTCGACCGGGTGGTCGACACCATCACCGCGTGGGGCCGACGCGACGGCACCTTCGTCGACGACGACGAAGCGTCGGTGTTCCGTGACGAGCTCAAACACCTGGTGGTGTCCCAGCGAGCCGCCTTCAACTCGCCGGTGTGGTTCAACATCGGTGTCGACGGCGTGCCGGCCCAGGCGTCGGCGTGTTTCATCTTGTCCGTCGAAGACGACATGCGGTCGATCCTCAACTGGTACGTCGAGGAGGGCATCATCTTCAAAGGCGGTTCCGGAGCCGGTGTGAACCTGTCGGCCATTCGTGGATCGGCCGAGGCGCTCAACGGCGGGGGGACCGCCAGCGGCCCGGTGTCGTTCATGCGAGGGGCCGACGCGTCGGCCGGCACCATCAAGAGCGGAGGCAAGACTCGGCGGGCAGCCAAGATGGTGATCCTCGACGCCGACCATCCCGACATCGAGGATTTCGTGTGGTGCAAGGCCGTCGAGGAACGGAAGGCCCGTGCCCTGCGAGCCGCCGGCTTCGACATGGATCTCGACGGGGCCGACAGCTTCTCGATCCAGTACCAGAACGCCAACAACTCGGTGCGGGTCACCGACGACTTCATGCAGGCGGTCGTCGACGACGCCGACTGGGACCTGACCGCCCGATCAAACGGCACCACACTGAAGTCGTTGCCGGCGCGCGACCTGTTGCACCAGATCGCCGAGGCGTCGTGGGAGTGTGCCGACCCCGGCGTGCAGTTCGACACCACCATCAACAACTGGAACACGGCGGCCAACACCGGTCCGATCACGGCCAGCAACCCGTGTTCGGAGTACCTCCACATCGACAACTCGGCGTGCAACCTGGCCAGCCTCAACCTGTTGCCCTTCCTGGTGAGCGACGGTCAGGGCAACGAGGGCTTCGACATCGACGGCTTTCGGGCCGCGGTCGAGGTGGTGTTCACCGCGCAGGAGATCTTGGTCGGCAACGCCGACTATCCCACCGACGCCATCGCCGAGAACACGCGGGCCTTTCGCCAACTGGGGCTGGGGTACGCCAACCTCGGCGCCTTGCTCATGGCCCTGGGGTTGCCCTACGACAGCGAGCAGGGACGGGCCATCACCTCGGCCGTCACGGCCCTCATGACCGGACAGGCGTACCTCACGTCGGCCAAAACGGCCGCTCGTATGGGGCCCTTCGCCGGGTTCCACCACAACCGCGAACCGATGCTCGATGTGTTGTCGATGCACCGCGAAGCCCTCACGTCCATCGACGACACCCTGGTGCCACCCGACCTGCTCGAAGCCGCCTGGCAGGCGTGGGATGAGGCCTGTGCTCAGGCTGCGGTGAGTGGCGTCCGCAACGCCCAGGCCACCGTGTTGGCCCCCACCGGCACCATCTCGTTCCTGATGGACTGTGACACCACCGGCATCGAACCCGATCTGGGTCTGGTGAAGACCAAGAAATTGGTGGGGGGCGGCACCATGAGCATCGTCAACCAGACCGTGCCCCGAGCGCTGGCCCACCTCGGCTACACCGGCGAGCAGATCGACGCCATCGTGGCCCACATCGATGAGCACCACAGTGTGGTGGGTGCGCCCCACCTGGCGGCCGATCACGTGCCGGTCTTCGCCTGCTCGATGGGCGACAACACCATCGACTACACCGGCCACCTGGCCATGATGGGTGCGGCCCAACCCTGGTTGTCGGGCGCCATCTCCAAAACGGTCAACGTGCCCGAATCGGTCACCGTGGCCGACATCGAGGCGCTCTACACCGACGCCTGGAAACTGGGTCTCAAGGCGGTGGCCATCTACCGCGACAACTGCAAGGTCGGCCAGCCGCTGTCCACCGGACGAGGAACCACCGACACCGACCCCGGCCCGGCGGTCGGTGCCATCGAAACGGTCATCGAGCGCGTGGTGCACCAACCGGTACGCGAGAAGCTGCCCCGCAGCCGCACGTCACGAACCTTCGAGTTCCGGGTGGCCGACTGCAAGGGGTTCGTCACCGTGGGCGAATACGCCGACGGTAGACCCGGCGAGATCTTCGTGCGGGTGTCCAAACAGGGGTCAACCCTGGCCGGCATCATGGATGCCTTCGCCATCTCGCTCAGCCACGGCCTGCAGTACGGCGTGCCGCTGCGGGCCTTCGTGGAGGCCTTCGTCGGGATGCGGTTCGAACCGGCCGGCATGACCGACGACCCCGACCTTCGGATCGCGTCGAGCCTCATGGACTACCTGTTCCGCAAACTCGCGGTCATGTACCTCACGGCCGAGGAGAGAGCCGAACTCAACATCTACACGGTGGGGGAGCGCACCCAACCGACACTGCCGGGGGTGGAGGAAACCGTCACCGAAACCGTCCAGGGCAGCGACGTCATCGCCGACCCACCCTCGATCCCTTCGGTGTCCGAACTCGAGGCCGCCATGGGTCCCAACGAGTCGCGCGACGCCGGAGATGCCCCCATCTGCATGCAGTGTGGCATCGCCATGCAGCGGGCCGGCAGCTGCTTCGCCTGTCACGATTGTGGGGCCACCAGCGGCTGCAGCTGACGGTCTCGGCGGAGGTCACTACCATGCGGTGGCCGAACCGAGGGGACGAGCGTGCAGCAACTGACCGGACTCGACACCAGCTTCTTGAACATGGAGTCGGCCAGCACGTACGGCCACGTGTGCGGGCTGGCCGTGTTCGATCCCTCGTCGGTGGCCACGACGGTCACCTTCGATGACGTCAAGGCGCTCATCGCCGAGCGGATTCACCTGCTGCCGCCCTACCGGCGCCGTTTGGTGGAGGTGCCATTCGGGATCGATCATCCGCACTGGATCGAGGATCCCGACTTCGATCTCGACTTCCACGTTCGCCACATCGGCCTGCCTGCTCCGGGCGATCGACACCAGCTGGCGGCCCAGGTCGCCCGCATCGTGGCCCGGCCGCTCGATCGTCGCCGGCCGCTCTGGGAGCTGTACGTCATCGAGGGCCTCGAAGACGGTCTCACTGCCCAGCTGACGAAGATCCACCACTCGGCCATCGATGGCGTCTCGGGCGCCGAGATCCTGGCCAATCTGCTCGACGTGCAGGCCGAACCCCGCGTGGTCGATCCCCCTGAGGTGGCCTGGCAGCCCGAGGACGAACCCAGCCAGTACCAGATGCTCTTCCGCGGTCTGGTGTCGGTGGCCGGTACCCCCCGCAAGGGCTTCCGCCTCGGTCGTGACGCAGTCCGGAACCTGCCCGCCCTGGCCGATTCCATGGGTATGGGAGAGTTGCCCGGCACGTCGCAGTTCCGCCAGCTCACCGGACGGAAACCTCCCGAGATGCTCTCCGAGGCCACCACCAGTGCGCCGCGAACCTCGTTCAACAACGCCATCAGTCCCCACCGCAGCTTCGCCTTCGGGTCGGTGTCGCTCGACACGGTGAAACAGATCAAGACCACCTTCGACGTGACGGTGAACGACGTCGTGATGGCCTTGTGTTCGGGGGCACTGCGGCGATATCTCGAACGGCGAGACGAACTGCCCGACGATCCGCTGATCGCCATGGTGCCGGTGTCGGTTCGCACCGAAGACCAGGCCGGCACCTACGGCAACCAGGTGGCCAGCATGACGGCATCGCTCCACACCCAGCTGGCCGATCCGGTGGAGCGCTTGGCTGCCATTCATCAGTCGATGAAGATCGCCAAGGAGAAACATCAGGCCCTGCCGGCCAACCTCCTCCAGGACTTCGCCGAGTTCGCGCCGCCGGCGGTGGCCGCTCGGGCAGCCCGCGTCATTGCCCGTGCCGCCCGCACCGATTGGATGAACCTGCCGTTCAACGTCGTGGTGTCCAACGTGCCGGGGCCGCAGTTCGCGCTCTACTGCATGGGCGCGGAACTGGTGGCCAACTATCCCGTTTCGGCCATCAACGACGGGGTGGGCCTCAACATGACGGTGCAGAGCTACAACGGCAGCCTCGACTTCGGGCTGGTGGGTTGTGCCGAGTTGGTGCCCGACATCTGGGACATCATGGCCGACCTCCACGCCACCCTCGACGAGTTGGTGGCCGAGGCGTCGACGGCCGCCTGATGCTCCTTCCCCACCGGCGCATCGCGTCAGACCTCCGCCTGACGCTCACCCTGGGGCGGGCGTTGCCGTCGCTGGCCAAGGTCTGGCCCCAGCGGGGATACACCGTGGCCGACCTCATCGAGGCGCAGGCGTCTCGTCACGGCGATCGTGACGCGCTGGTGTCGGCCGATGAGGTCATCACCTACCGAGAGCTCGACGACCGCTCCAACCAGGTCGCCCGCTGGGCCCAGGATGAAGGGATCGGCCTGGGTGATGTGGTGGCCCTGGTGATGCCGAACCGGCCGGCCTACATCGTTTACTGGCTGGGGCTGGCCAAGATCGGTGCGGCCACCGCTCTCATCAACACCAACCTGGTCGGTCGGTCGTTGGCCCATTCGGTGTCGGTGGCCGACGCCGGCCACGTCATCGTCGATGCCGAGCTGGCGCAGTCCTGGGCCGGCGCCCAGGACCTGCTCGATTGTGACCCGCAGCTGTGGTCGGTGGGCGGTCGCGTCGGCGGGGCTGATGATCTCGACGGGGCGGTGGCGGCCCAGTCGGGTGCACCGCTGGCCGACGACGTGCGGGAGGGATTGGAGACCACCGATCGGCTGTTCTACATCTACACCAGCGGCACGACGGGTTTGCCCAAGGCGGCCAACTTCAGTCATCTCCGGTTCATCGGCGCGGCCGAGGGGGCCAAGGCCATCGCCGGGCTCAAGGGCCACGACCGCCTGTACATCACCTTGCCGCTGTATCACTCGGCCGGTGGGGTGATGGCCGTCGGCAGTGCGTTGGCGGCCGGGGCCACCGCGGTGATCGCTCCCCGGTTCTCGGCCAGTCAATTCTGGGACGACTGCGTCGAACACGACATCACCGTCTTCCAGTACATCGGCGAGCTGTGTCGTTACCTGCTGAACTCGCCGGCCCACCCGCTCGAACGAGAGCACCGCATCCGGGTGGCCATCGGCAACGGCCTCCGTGCCGATGTCTGGGAGGCGTTCCAGGACCGCTTCGCCATTCCCCGCATCGTCGAGTTCTACAGCGCCACCGAAGGCAACGTCACGCTCCTCAACGTCGACAACAAAGTCGGCGCGGTGGGCCGACTCCCACCGGCGATGCGCCGGGCCATCGGTGTGCACTTGTTGAAAGTCGACCTCGAGACCGAGGAGGTGGTGCGAGACGGGGCCGGACGGTGCCAGGAGGCGGGGGTCGGTGAGGTGGGAGAGGCCGTTGGTCGCATCACCCGAACGGTGCCTTTTGAGGGGTACTCCGATCAACAGGCCACCGAGAAGAAGATCCTCCACGACGTGTTCCGCCCCGGTGACAGCTACTTCCGCACGGGCGATCTGCTCCGACGTGATCGAGATCACTACTTCTACTTCGTTGACCGTATGGGCGACACCTTCCGGTGGAAGGGGGAGAACGTGGCCACCGGTGAGGTGGGGGAGGTGATCCAGACCTGCCCGGGAGTGCTCGAGGCAACGGTGTACGGGGTCGCCATCCCCGGAGCCGATGGCCGGGCCGGGATGGCCTCGCTGGCGGTCGACGACACGTTCGATCTCGACGTGCTGGCTCGTCGGGTGACCGACCAGTTGCCGTCGTACGCGCGGCCGCTGTTCCTGCGCCTCCAGGAAGCACTCGACATCACCGGCACCTTCAAACACCGCAAGGTCGATCTGGTGGCCGATGGCTTCGATCCGGGTTCGGTGGCCGATCCCCTCTATCGGCTCGACGCGGCCGAGAACCGCTATGTGCCGCTCACCAAGGCGGACCACCGCCGAGTCACCACCGGCAAGGTCAAGTTGTGAGCTGATCGATCTCGTCGACGAGGATCTCGGCGAAGCGGTCGTTTCCGGCCGTGTCCCACAACGTCCAACGGTGCCGCAGGGTCAAAGTGAGGTGGTCGTCGAGAGCCACCGCTCCCACGCCCAGGCCGAACGGCATGGCGGCCGGAGGCGAGAACACCACGTCGGTGAGGCGGAAGGATTCGCTGCCCGTGAACTCGTCCGGAACCCGGCCCAGGTTCGACAACACCAGGGTCTCGGCCAGGGCCCGCCCCGCTCTCATGGCCCACTGGGTGGCCGCTCGTCGGCCGGACACGGCGAACTTGGGCATGTTGTTCATGGCCGCCAGCGCCGGGCCCGGGCCCCGTTTCTTGACGGCCTCGGTCCACCCCGCCACGACCCGTAGGCAATCCTCGGCGCTGGCTCGGTCGGCCGCGTTGACTGACACACTGTCGCCGGTGACCAGATTGGCCATCATCTCGCGACTCCACGCCACGGGCCGAGCGTTGATCGGCATCTGCACAGCGACCCGGCTGGCGGTGTCGCCGTGCTCGTTGTTCCAGCGCCCGGCTGCTCTCGCCGCCGCAGCAATGAGCACATCGTTGACGGTGGCACCGGTGCTACGTCGGAGTGGTGCCGACACAATGGGCTCCAGCGGCAGACGCAAGGTGCGGAAGCCGTAGCCGGCGCGGCTGTCCGGATGGTGTTCGGCCAATCGAGCGGGCAGCGAACCCAACCGTGTCAGCCGTTGCAGCTCCATGCGGCCGCTGTGCAGCCGGTCACTCCAACCCGGCGGCTCGGTGGGTACCGCGAGTTGACGGGCCTGGGCAGGATCGAAGTCAGGGGTGGTGTCGTCGGCCCCGGTGTAGGCCCGGCACACCGACTGCAGGAACCTGATGGCGCCCATACCGTCGGCGGCGGAGTGGTGGACCGACACCATGATGAGATCGCCATCGGGGTGTTCGACGTGGCGAACCCGCAGCGGCGGGGACTCGAACAGCGACAGTGGCCGGCTGTAGAAGTCGGCGCGTAAGACATCGAGATCGTCACCCTCGTCGGTTGTGACCAGTGCCAGGGGATCGACCTGGGCCTCGTCGTCGATCAACCACTCGTACTCGACGGCGCCATCGGACCACGGCAGCTGGCGGGCACGGGCCAGGGGGTGAACCCTCAGCGCCGCTTGTACGGCATGGGCAACCCGCTGCCGATCGAGCGGGCCCGCGGCCCGCGCCTCGATCTGCACGGTGACGGGTTGGGCCGGATCGTCGGCGTGGACGAACGTCTCGTCGATGATGGTGAACGGGAGTCGGGTGGTCACGGTGCCACTACACCATGTACTCGCCGCCGTTGACGTCGAGACACTGGCCGGTGACGACACGGGCGTGATCCGAGAGCAGGAAGACCACGGCGTCGGCGATCTCGTCGGGTGTGGGTATGTGTCGGAGGGCGTGGGTCGCCGTGATGTCGGCTTCCACCTCGGCCGCGGTGCGGCCCTGCTCGTCGGCCAGCATCTGGAAGTAGAACTTGACCGGATCGTCGTAGATGTAGCCGGGGGCGATGGAGTTGACCCGTATGCCATCGGGTCCCAGCTCGACGGCCAGGGACCGGGCCATGCCAAGCAGCGCGTGTTTGGCCATCTTGTACGCCCCGAAGTAGGGCCGGGCGTGGCGCAGCACCGACGACAGGGTCATCACCACCGCCCCGCCGTCGCCGGCCCGCATGATCGGGGCGGCCGCCTTGGTGAGCGACAGGTGGGCCAGCAGGTTGATCTCGAAGCCGCTGCGGATGCTGTCGAGAGACTGCTGCTCGAGCGTTTCGAACGGCGGTTGTTGGAAGGCGTTGTTGGCCAGGCCGTCGACCCGGCCCCACCGGGCGGCGACCTCTTCGATCACCGACCGACACGCGGCTTCGTCGGTGATGTCGGCCGGCGTGACCATGGACTCACCACCGGCGGCCTCGATCTCGCCGGCGACGGCGCCCAGCCGATCCTCGTTGCGGGCCACCAGCGCCACCCGAGCTCCTTCGCGGGCCGCGGCCACCGCGATCGACCGGCCCAGGCCGGGGCCGACCCCCGACACCACCACGACCTTGTCGGCGAGCATGTCGGTCATGAGAACTCCACGGGAAGTGAACGGGGGCCGCGCATCACGGTGCCACACGGTTGGGCGATCTCTGAATCGACCAGCCGAAGTTGGTCGAACCGGTCGAGGAGTGCGTTCACGCCCACTGCGATCTGGGCCTTGGCCAGGTGTGACCCGGGGCAGTAGTGGCTGCCGAACCCAAAGGTGAGCAGCCGGCCCGAGCGTCGGTCGATGTCGAACTCGTGCGGATTCTCGTACATGGTTTCGTCGCGATTGGCCGAGGCGATACCCATCAACACCATGGAGCCGGCGGTCACCGGCTGGCCGGCCAGCTCGACGTCGTGGGGTACCAGCCGGGGCAACACGCCGATGGGAGGTTCCCAGCGAAGCATCTCATCGACCGCTCTGGGCACGAGAGATCGGTCCTGGCGAAGCCGCTCGGCCGAAGTGGGGTGGGTCAGCAGGGCATAGAGCGTGTTGCCCAACCCGTGATGGCTGGTGGCGGCACCGGCCGCGAACAATGCCCGCACCGTGGACAGGATCTCCTCGTCGTCGAGGGTGCGGCCGTCCTTGCTGGCGGTGGTCATCGACGACAGCAGGTCGCCGGTCGGGCAGGCTCTCCGTTCGGCCAGGACCGGTTCGACGAAGGCGGTCAACTCGGCGGCGGCGGCCAGCCCGGTGGTGTGGTCGCCCGGGTACCCGAGAATGTCGAAGGCCCACGGCATGAACCGTTCGGTCCCCTGAAGCGGGAGGCCCAACCGATCGGCGAACACCAGGAACGGGAAGACCGAGGTGAAGTCGGCCACCAGGTCGGCCGAATCCTGCCGGGCGAACCCATCGATGGCCCGATGGGCGAGGGCCCCCATGTGGGCGGCGGCGTAGCGTTCCACCGGTCTGGCGCGGAGCTCGGCAGTGGAGAGTTGGCGGAGCAGATGGTGTTCGGGTCCGTCCCGCGATTCGAAGGTGACGCCTTGGCAGGGTTCGATGGAGTGTTCGTAGGTGGGGCCGGCCGGGAAGCCCTCATCGTCGCGGAAGGCGGCGTCGAGATCGGCGAATCGGGTGATGAGGCCCATGTCGATGCCCATGAAGGTGACCGGTGCCAGTCGGTGCCCGCGGCGGAGGTCGGCGAGCAGGTGATGGAACTCCTCGCCCGGCAGGAGGGGCTGATCGGGCAGCAGGCTGAAGGCGAAATCGACGTCGACCGTCACAGCAGGCTGCGAACCAACCAACGAAACGCTTCGATCCCCCGAGCCGGACGTCCGGCCCCACCTTCGTAGATGCCGCGGGCCGGGGCGTCGTCGATGGCCTTCCCGCCGTCGCGGGCCTTCAGGTTGGTCTCGGCCGCTCGTTCGGCCACGGCGAACCAACCCACGGCCTCGGCCACGCTGGCCCCCGTGGTCACCAGGCCGTGGTTGCGCAGGATGCCGAGGCGCGCATCGCCGACGGCCGCGGCCAGACGGCGTCCGTCTTCGAGCTCGATGACGTCGAGGGTGTCGTCGTCCCAGACGGCCTGGTCGCCGGCGAAGCAACACGATTCCTGGCTCACCATTCGCAGTGGTTCGACCATGGCCGACCACGGGGTGCCGTAGGGCGTGTGCACGTGGGCGGCGCTCACGAGATCGGGGCGGGCGTCGTGCAGAGGGTGGTGGATGCAGTACGCGGCCCAGTTGATCGCCCGGTCGCCCTCGGCCACCGAGCCGTCGGGAGCCACCAGCACCAGGTCATCGACCGTGGCCTGCGGGTAGGGCACGCCGTATCCGAGCAACCAGAAGTGATCGGGGCGTTCTGGGTCGCGGGCACTGATGTGGCCGTCGCCGATGGTCCCCAGCCGCAGCGCGCCCCAGATCCGGTAGCCCAACACACATTGCCCTTGGCGATGGGCCCGTACTGCGGCCACATCGTCGGCGGGCGGTTCACGTCTCAGCAGCTGTTCTCGGTCCACGGCACCATGCTGCCCCATCCGCACGTGAGGCGGAAGCTCGTCGCGATCGGGCCGTGCTCGGTATCCTCGCCGGTCATGGCCGAGCTCTCGTTCTCGTTCGGGACGATGGGGTCCGGGAAGTCGACCCTGGCCCTTCAGATCAACCACAACCTGGCCCGTCGCGGCCTCCGCGGAGCACTCCTCACCCAGCTCGATCGCCAGGACGCCAAGGTGTCGAGCCGTCTGGGTGTGTCCGCCGACGCCATCGACGTCGACCCGAGCACCGATCTGTTCGAGCTGGCTCGCACGATCTCGGTGAACGAAGGGGTGCTCGACTATCTGGTGTGCGACGAAGCCCAGTTCTATCGCCCCGTGCAGATCGAACAGCTGGCTCGTGTCGTCGACACCCTCGATGCCGAGGTGTATGCCTTCGGGTTGTTGACCGACTTCCGGGGAGTGTTGTTCCCGGGTACCGCTCGTTTGTTGGAGCTGTCCGATCATTGCCGGGAGTTGCAGGTGGAGGCACGGTGCTGGTGTGGACGTCGAGCCACCCACAACGCCCGCCTCGTCGATGGTGTCCAGGTCTACGAAGGTGAGCTGATGGTGGTCGACGATCCCGACCGGGCCCCCGATGTGCGCTACGAGCTCCGCTGCCGGGCCCATTGGCTCCAGGGGGAGGGCCCCCAGCTGGCCCTGCCGCTGCTGGCCGACGATTGATCAGGCCAGACCGAGGGCCCGCAGCATCGATGGTGGTGGTGAGGGATCACCGGCCGCCAGCATGGCCGCCCGCTCGACGTTGACGGCGTCCCACTCGCGTCCGTCCCAGTCGTCCCACGGTCCCGGAGGAATGGCCGCTGGATCACCGTCGGCCTCGATGCACGCCCACAGGTAGGCCTGCAGGGCGATCACGTCGTCGGTGGTTCCGACCGGCCCGTGACCGGGCACGATGATGCGGCCCAGATCGATCACCGCGTCGAGGGCGTCGGCCCACGCCGCCGGATCGCCGTCGAAGGCGATCGGTGTGACACCGAAGGTGGCCATGGCGCCGGCGAAGACCACGTCGGTGCCCGGCACCTGTACGACCAGGTTGTCGTCTTGGTGGCCTTGGCTGGGTACGGCCACCGCCGAGCGACCCAGCCAGGCCGGATCGGTGACGGCGTGCGACACCGAGCGGGTGGTGAGCTCGGCGTATTCGGGAGCGAACTCGGGCAGAAGGCGGGAGTAGCCGTCCCGGTTGGGCGGTAGGTCGAGGTTGAGGCTGGCCGTGGCCGAGCCGTACACCCCGGCCATGGTGAACACCGAGGTGCCGCCGCTGAACTCGACGTGGCTGGAGGTGACCACCACTCTGCGCACTCGGCCCGGCTCGATGGCTGCCAACAAGGCGGTGGCGGCCGACGGCGCCGGCTGGCCGTCGATGACGGTGAAGGCCCCGTCCTCGTCGAGCACGATGCCGCTGTTGGGGTGGCCGTGACGGGGCCGGTCGGCCAACCACACCGCCACGTTGGGCGCGATGTCGACGAGATGGTGGGTGGTCACGACGGGCCGGCCACGGCGCGGGTGGACATCGGCCCAGCCTAGGAGCCGTGCGGTGGGGCCACCGGCTCGGCGGGACACACTGGAATCGATGCACTCTCGATGGCGAACCCTCCAGGCGACCCGCCCGTTCCGGTTCTTTCGTGAGTTCATCGATGAGTGGGTCGAGGACAGGTCCAGCGGTATGGCGGCCGAGATCGCCTTCTTCGGGCTGTTGGGGGTCTTTCCCGCGTTGCTGGTGATGGCCGCCACGCTGGGGTGGCTGGAGACCTGGATCGGGACGACCGCGGCGGCGCGGGCCCAGCAGTGGCTGGTCGATCGGGCCATCGACGTGTTCGGTGCCGACAGTGAGGTACCGGGAGTCATCGCCGACCTCTTCGAAGGCACCAACGCCGGTGCGTTCACCGTCGGTGTGGTCATCGCGTTGTACACCGCGTCGCGCGGCTTCGCTGCGGTGGTGCGCGCCATCGATGTGGCCTACGACCATCCCGATCGCCGTGGCTGGCTGGGAGCCCGAGCGGTGGGGCTCGGGCTGGCGCTGGGGACCGTGCTGGTGGGCGTGTTGGTCGTGTTGTTGCTGATCATCGGCCCCTTCCTCGGGAGCGGCTCGGACGTGTCCGACGCACTGGGTGGCGGCAACGCGCTGGCCACCGTCTGGGACTACCTGCGTTGGCCGGTGGCCATCGTGGTGATGATCGCCTGGGCGGCCACCATCTACCACGTGGCTCCCAACCGTCGGACGCCCTGGCGATGGGACCTGCCCGGCGCCGGCGTGGCCATGGTGTTGTGGATCATCGCCACCTGGGGTTTCACCGTGTACCTCGACTTCGCCGTCGAGGGCGGCAACGCGGTGTTGGGGCTGCTCGGGGGCGCCATCACCATGGTGTTGTGGTTCTATCTGCTCGCCTTGGGGCTGCTGGTGGGGGCCGAGGTGAACGCCATCTTGTCGCGGCACCACGACGTCGGCCGGGCCCGCCGTGTTCCCACCCTCAAGGGTGTGGTCACCCACGTGCGCGGCGCGGTGGCCGACGTCCGGCGCGAACCGAGCGAAGAACCGGACGCGCAGTAGATTGACCCGGTGACCGAATACCGAGCCCCCCTCCGCGATCTTCGCCACGTTCTCACCCACTTCGCCGATGTCGACGACATGGCCGAATTCGCCGACGGCATCGACGTCGACACCACCATGGACTTCCTCGGCGAAGCCGGCCGCTTCATGGTCGAGGTGCTGGCGCCGCTCAATCAGGTGGGCGACACCGAGGGCAGTGTGCGCAACGCCGACGGCACGGTCACCACACCGACGGGTTGGGCCGACGCCTACCGGCAATACGTCGAGGCCGGCTGGGGTGCCGTGTCGTTCGACCCCGCCTATGGCGGCGGAGGATTCCCTCACACCGTGTCGTTGGCCATCCAGGAGATGATGACCAGCGCCAACATGGGTTTCTCGTTGTGTCCGCTGCTCACCCAGGGCGCCATCGACATGCTCACCCATCACGGCTCCGAGGAGCAGAAGGAGATCTATCTGCCCAAGATGGTGACCGGTGAGTGGGCCGGCACCATGAACCTCACCGAACCCGACGCCGGCTCCGACGTCGGTGCGTTGCGCACCCGTGCCGTCCCGGCCGACGACGGGACCTATCGGATCTTCGGCACCAAGATCTTCATCACCTACGGCGAACACGAGCTCACCGACAACATCGTGCACCTGGTGTTGGCTCGCACCCCCGACGCCCCGCCGGGCACCAAGGGGATCTCGTGTTTCATCGTGCCCAAGTACCTGCTCGACGACAACAACCGTCCCGGCGAGGCCAACGACGTGAGCTGCGTGAGCATCGAGCACAAGGTCGGAATCCACGCCAGCCCCACCTGTGTGATGTCCTACGGCGAGAACGACGGGGCGGTCGGATATCTCATCGGCGAAGAGAACCAGGGCATGCGGTACATGTTCACCATGATGAACAACGCCCGGCTCTCGGTGGGACTGTCGGGTCTGTCCCTGGCCGAGCGGGCCTTGCAGCAGGCGCTCACCTACGCCGTCGATCGCACCCAGGGTCGTGCCATCGGAGCCGAAGCCGGCGTGGCCTCTCCCATCATCGATCACCCCGACGTGCGGCGCATGCTGCTCAGCATGCGGGCCAAGGTCGACGCCATGCGGGCGCTGCTCTACCTCGATGCCGGTGCCGTCGATCGCTCCGAGCGCCATCCCGACGCCGACGTCCGGGCCCGCAACGAGGAGCTGGCCCAGCTGCTCACCCCCATCTCCAAAGGCTGGTGCACCGACCTCGGTGTCGAGCTCACCTCCACCGCCATCCAGATCCACGGCGGCATGGGTTACGTGGAGGAAACCGGGATCGCCCAACACTGGCGAGACGCCCGGATCACCCCCATCTACGAAGGCACCAACGGCATCCAGGCCATGGACCTGGTGATGCGCAAGCTGCCCATGGACGGCGGGGCGGTGATCACCCGCTACCTGGGTGACATGGCCGACACCGTCGCCGCGCTGCGAAGTGCCGGCTCGCCGATCGAGGCGCTGGCCGACCCGCTCGACGAGGCCATCACCGTGCTCACCCGCACCACCATGTGGTTGGCCGAGAACGGCATGGCCGACCCCCGAGCGGCACTGGCCGGGGCCACTCCGTATCTCGACATGATGGGTATCGTCACCGGCGGCTGGTTGCTGGCTCGCTCTGCGCTGGCGTCGCAACAGGCCATGGCCGACGGCAGTGCCGATGCCGACTTCTACGAGGCCAAGATCGCCTCGGCCCACTACTACTGCACCCAGGAACTGCCCAAGGCGGCTGGGCTCGAGGCGGCCGTCACCGCCGGCGCCGAGTCCTTGTTCGCCCTCTCTGCCGAACAGTTCGGTAGCTGATGAGACTCGGAATCGAGCAGGTCTGAGCCGGGTTCCCGCTTCGTTGTCATGATCGAACTTCTCGCCTCCATCCCCAGTCCGAGCCAGGACACCATCAACATCGGGCCGCTCACGCTGACCGCCTACGGGCTGATGATCGCCCTCGGTGTGTTGGCCGCCGTTTGGCTCGGTCAGCGTCGCTGGCAGGCCCGAGGGGGCGAGGCCGACGACGTCACCACCGTGGCCATGTGGGCGGTGCCGGCCGGTCTGATCGGTGCGCGGCTCTATCACGTCATCACTGATTGGCGGTCGTTCTAGGTTCGGTGGGGTGATGCCTTCAAGATCTGTGAGGGCGGGCTCGGGATACCCGGTGGCATGCTCGCCGGCGTCCTCGTGGGCATCTGGGTCATGCGCCGCAACGGCTGGTCGGTGGGCGAGATGAGCGACGCCCTGGTGCCGTCGTTGCCGCTGGCCCAGGCCATCGGTCGATGGGGCAACTGGTTCAACCAGGAGTTGTACGGCGAACCCACCGACCTGCCGTGGGCGCTCGAGATCGACGAAGAGATCGTGGCCGAGCGGACCCCCCAATACGTCGGCGAGACCACCTTCCATCCCACCTTTCTCTACGAGAGCTTGTGGAACCTGGCCCTGGTGGGGGTGCTGCTGTTCGTCGACCGCAAGCGAGTGCTCAAGCCCGGTCGTCTCATCGCGGTCTACGTGTTGGGGTACGGCCTGGGCCGGCTGTGGGTGGAGCTCATCCGGATCGACAAAGCCAGCCTGGTCCTCGGGGTCCGGGTGAACGTGTGGGTCAGCCTCTTCGCCATCGTCTGCGGTCTGGTGGCCATCTTCTGGGGTGGGCTGCGCCGGGGGGCCGACGACTCGGCCGACGACGGCGATTCCGACGGTCAGGCCACCAATGACGATTCCCACGATCAGGCCGCCGACAGCGACTCCGCCGAAGATGCAGCCGACGATGGTGAGCCGACCGAACCAGATGTCGAGGACGTGGTCGCCGACACCGACGAAGAAACGTCGTCCAGCTAGCGGGTCAGCTGGTGGAGGTGACTCCACCTTTCGGCGGTGTTGCGCAGTCGCACCAGAGGATGGTGGGGACCGAGCCCGTCCATCGGGCCCGTGGGTGGGAACCGGAGCAGGTCCCGCACGTCGAATCCGATGGAGTACACCAGCAGCCGGTCGAGCAGTGCCGCGGGGGCGAACAGTTCCGGGTACACCGCCTCGATCTGACGGGGCAGCATGCGGTACATGCCGTCGGTGGTCTGTTCCACGTAGTCCGGTGCCACGTGCAGCTTGGGGAACCACACGAAGCGCAACAGCACGTCGAGGTCGAGGTCCGGGGGTGCGGCCCGGGCCCATTCGAAGTCGAGGATGGCCTGGATCCGACCCTGGTGGTACAGCACGTTCTCGAAGGTGAGGTCACCATGCACCAGCGTGGTGGCGGTCACCGATTCGACCTGTGGGGCAGCGTCCTCGACCATGCCGGCGATCGCCATCATGAGTGACTTGGGCACGTGGGGGAGCTGGTAGGCCCGGGTCAGGTCCTGGCGGAGCCGGCCCAGGCGGTCCGGTCGATGGAAGTCGACCAGTTGGGGGGCCTGGCTGGAGACGGCCAGGCCGGTGGCATCGGTCTGATGCAGGATCTGCAGGCGTTCGGCGAACTCCTCGGTGAGTGCCTTGCGCTCGGCGTCGTCGATGCGAGGCCACACCCGGCTGAGAGCCACACCGGGCAGGCGTCGGGTGGCCATCCACTCCATGCCGTCGGTGGTGCCCGAATCGACGATCTCGGGGTAGCCGATCTCGGCGGGCAGTCGGGCCGCGGTCGTCACCTCTTGGGTCAGGCGACCGTCGGCCCGACGGTTGATGCGAACGATCAGCTCACCCGAGCACCACACCTCATTGGTGACGCTGGACAGCCGATGGACGGGTTCGCTGGCGGCCACCCCGAGCTGGTGCAACAGCGATCGGGCCCGAATCTCGGCCAAACGGTCGACGGCAGGGCCGTCCATCACGTGCACCCCGACCCATCGGCACGCGGTGGGTGAGACTCAAGTCACCCCGCTGACAGCACGGCGTCGGACAGCCCCGGCCACCGGGCCGATGCCCACTCGCCGAACGGCTCATCGGTGAGCACGATCAGCGACACCATGGCGACCGGGTCGTGCCACAACAGGCCGCCGCTCTGGCCGAAATGACCCCACGTGACCGGGCTGTTGTCCGTACCAGTCCAGTGGGGGGACTTCTCGCCGCGGATCTCGGGGCCCTGGCCCCACGGGTTGGGTTGATGGCGACCGAATCCGGGCAGGACTCCGTCGAGAGCGGGGAGGTGCGCCGTGGTGAAACGAGCCTTGGCTTCGGCCGACAGCAGGCTGCCGTCGCGCACCGCAGTCAGGAAGGTCACCAGATCGTGAACCGAGGCGGTGGCACCGGCGGCGGGAGATCCGTCGAGCCGGCTGTCCGGCATGGTCAGGGGCTCGAAGACCGCCTCGCGCAGATAGTCGGCGAAGGGGAATCCGGCGGCAGCCGCCACCCGTTCGGCGATCAGCTCGTAGCCGGCGTTGGAGTACATGCGCCGGCGGTGTGGCGCGGTCAACCCGGTGGGGTCGTCGGGCCCCAACCCCGAGCTGTGAGCGAGCAGGTCGCGGCCGTCGGCGCCATCGAGGTCGTCGATCGGCTGGGCCAGGTCGATGGTGCCTTCGTCGTGCGCGATGTGGACGGCAGCGCCGGTCAGCAGTTTGGTCAGCGACGCCAGGTGGTACCGCCGGCGGACGTCCCCGTGGGTCACGACCCGACCGTGGGGGTCCACCCACGCGGCCGAGACGTTGGCCACCGGCCAGTCGTCGAGCAGGGTGAGAGGAGTCATCGCCCGGCACGGTACTCGCGGTGGGGTGGGCCTACGCTTCGTTCGTGGGTCGAAACGACAGACCGGTTCGGCGGGTCGAGCGTTCCTTTTCGTTCATCGACATCTCGGGTTTCACGGCTTTCACCGAGACCGAAGGCGACGACCAGGCGGTCGCCATGTTGGGTCGGTTCCGGCGCGTCGTACGCGACGTGGCGTCGTCGAGGGGGGTCAGGGTGGCCAAGTGGTTGGGTGACGGAGCCATGCTGGTGGCCATCGACTTGACCAACCTGCTCGAAGCGGTCACCGACATCGGCGTCGATGCCGAGCGGGATGACATCGGCATCGCCCTTCCCATTCGAGCCGGCGTCGCCCACGGACCGGTCATCCTCATGGAGGGTGACGATCACATCGGCACGCCGGTGAACCTGGCCGCCCGCCTCTGCGATGAGGCACAACCCAACGAAGTGTTGGCGCCGGAATGGGTGCTCGATCGGCCGCTGCCCGCCAACACCGTCAGTCGGCCGGTCGGCGCTCGTAAGGTTCGCGGCATCGCCCAGCCGGTCGAGCTGGTCCGGCTGGAACCGAGTTGAACGAGACGCCGTTCGCCGATGCGGTGGCGGCCGTGCTCGATTCACTGGGGCCGGGTGACGTGGTCACCTACGGCGAGGTGGCCGCCGAGGCGGGATACCCCGGGGCCGCCCGCGCGGTGGGAACCTACCTGCGTACCTCCACGGGCCATCCGTGGTGGCGAGTGATCACCGCCACCGGGCGTCTGGTGCCGGGCCACGAGGTCGAGCAGCAACAGCTGCTGGGCGACGAAGGCGTCGAGGTGTGTGACGGTCGGGTCCGCCCCAACTGACTCGGAGCGCTCGCCGCTATCGTTGACCCGGGCTGGTAGCACCTCCGCGCTCGCCCAATCCAACGAACCAGAGAACATGACAACCACATTTCGTGAGCTGGGCGTCTCCGAGTCCATCGCCCAGGTACTCGCCGATCGGGGTATCGAGTCCCCGTTTCCCATCCAGGAGCTGGCGCTCCCCGACGCTCTCGCCGGCGAAGATGTCTGCGGCAAGGCCAAAACCGGATCGGGGAAGACCCTCGCCTTCGGCATACCCGTACTGGAGCGAATGGCCGAGGCCGATCCCAAATCGCCGACAGGACTGGTGCTGGTGCCCACCCGCGAGCTCGCCAACCAGGTCTGCGACGAGCTGGCGCCCCTCGGAAAAGCCGTGGGGCGCACGGTCCTGGCCATCTACGGCGGGGCCGACATCGAACGCCAGATCAAGAAGCTCGGTGCCGGCGTCGATCTGGTGGTGGCCACACCCGGTCGCATGATCGATCTCATCGAACGCAAAGAGGTGTCGCTGGCCAAGGTGGCCCACGTGGTGGTCGACGAGGCCGACCGTATGGCCGACATGGGTTTCCTGCCCCAGGTCGAGTGGCTGCTGCGCCACATCGACGGCACCCACCAGACGCTGCTCTTCTCGGCCACCCTCGACGGGGTGGTGAACACCCTCATCAAGCGCTACCAGACCGACCCGGTGATGTGTGAGGTCGACTCCAAAGAGGTCACCGTCGAGGAGATGGTGCACCGTTTCATCGCCGTCCACGAGATGGACAAAGCCAAGGTGGCGGGCGCCGTCAGTCGCAGTGCCAACCGAACCATCATGTTCTGCCGCACCAAGTGGATGTGCGACAAGCTCGCCGGTGAGCTCGACAAGCTCGACATCGACGCGGCGGCCATCCACGGCGATCTGCGCCAGAGCCATCGCGAGCGGGCGCTGTCCGACTTCGCCGACGGCAAGCTGCACGTGCTGGTGGCCACCGACGTGGCCGCTCGCGGCATCCACGTCGACGACGTCGACCTGGTGGTGCACTACGACCCACCCCAGGACCACAAGGCGTACCTGCATCGTTCGGGCCGTACCGCCCGAGCCGGGGCCGGAGGCCTGGTGGTCACCCTCGTCATCTGGAAGGAAGAGCTCGAGGTGAGGCGCCTCCAGAAGCGGCTCAAGCTCGAACAGCCGATCGTGGAGATGTTCAGCAACGACGAACGCCTCCAGGATCTGGCCGCCTTCGACCCCAGCGAAGCTGCCTGACCCACCTCGTCGGCGT
Organism: Acidimicrobiales bacterium; assembly: GCA_051011595.1. Lineage (GTDB taxonomy): Bacteria > Actinomycetota > Acidimicrobiia > Acidimicrobiales > SHLQ01 > JAOUEE01. The sequence continues at coordinate 1,584 of JBPCTQ010000154.1, read as the reverse complement.
CAGGACGGGAACCAGCGGTTCCCGTCACGTCGTCTTACCTCCCGACCGACCCCTCGGGAGGAATCATGGATCGTCGACTCGCCGCTGTTGGCCTCGTTCTTGTCATGGCGGCCGCCGCCTGTTCGTCGAGTGACGATGCCGGCACCACCGTCACCGAGGCCGAGCCGGGTGTGCCCACCGGCGCCAGCGTCTCCGACGATGACAGCGCCTCCGGTGATGACAGGGCCTCCGGCGACGATGGGGCTGGTGACGAAGCATCCTCCGACCATGGATCGGCCTCGGTCGCGTCTTCCGAGTCGCTCGAAGCGGCCGACGGCGCCGAACGGCTGAGTGACGAAGGGACGGCCGGCGCAGCCACCTCCGAGGACTATGCGCCCTCTCGACAAAACGTCGGCCTCAATGCCGGCTGGGTCGACGACAACGCCGACTTCGGCGACTACCTGGATTTCCTCGCCACTTCGCCGGTGGAAGGTGTCACCACCGTCGACGTGTCCGATCGGCAGGTGATCACCGTCGTCGACACCGATGGTGCGCCGATCGCCGGGGCGATGGTGGAGCTGCTGGCCGGGGACGAGGTCGTGCATCGGGCCCGAAGCCACGCCGATGGCCGGGTGTTTGCCTTTCCCCCGGGTGATCCGGGGGACGAGCCCTCCCAGCGGCAACCGGTGGGCTACTCCGTCGAAGTGGGCTACGGCGACGAGACGGTGATGGCCGAGCTCGATTCGGCCGAGACCGATCATGTCATCACCCTCGACGTCGAGCGCCAACCGGTCACCGCCCTCGACGTGTTGTTTCTCATCGACGCCACCGGCTCGATGAGCGACGAGATCAACCGTCTGAAGACCAACATGGCGTCGGTGGCCGACCAGATTTCGGCCGAACAGTCACAGGTCGATCTCCGCTTCGCGATGGTGACGTACCGCGACCACGGCGACGAGTACCTCACCCGGACCACCGACTTCACGTCCGACGTCGAGGGCTTCCAGGTGGAGCTGGACGCAGTGGTCGCCGATGGGGGAGGGGACAACCCCGAGGCCGTCGATGAAGCACTGCACGAGGCCGTGGAGGGGGTTTCGTGGCGATCGGGAGAGGCAATCAGCCTGGTCTTTCTGGTGGCCGATGCCCCGCCTCATCTCGACGATCCTCAGAACCGTTTCGACTACGCCGACGCGGCACTGCGGGCCAACGAGTCCGGCATCAAGGTCTTTCCCATCGCGTCGAGTGGGCTCGACGGGGCCGGCGAGTACGTGTTTCGCCAGGTGGCCCAGCTCACCGGGGCCCCGTTCGTCTTCCTCACCTACGGTGCCGACGGCGGACCCGGTACCGAACGCCCCGAATTCGACGTCGACGACTACAGCGTGTTGGCGCTCGATCAGCTGGTGGTGCGCCTGGTGAGCGAAGAAATAGGCCATCAGACCAGCTGACAGGCACGTCAATGCGGCCTTTGGTCGGCCGGCGATGCTTCTAGGTCCGACGGATCAATTGCGAGGGGGCGTTCGCGAAGCCTTGACGCCCGTATCGCTGTGCCGATTGGCAGATCGTGCCTCTCTCTGGCCACGACCCCGCGCGTGACGCGGACGACAC
>JBPCTQ010000153.1:0-3166 GCA_051011595.1 Acidimicrobiales bacterium | reverse complement strand
CGCTTCGCCGGGATCAGCCTCATGGGCGGGGGTGTGGGCATCGGCAACGTCACCCCGGCCGCCGAGTTCAACCTCTGGGCCGATCCCGAAGCGGCCCAGATGGTGCTGGCGGCCGGCGTACCGCTCACGATGATCGGACTCAATCTCACCCATCAGGTGAGGATGGGACCGGCCGAAGCCGAGCGCCTTCGTCGAGCGGGCACCGCCACCTCGGTGATGGTGGCCGACATCCTCGAGTTCTATTCGTCCAGCACCCGATCGGCGCTCGGTGCCGGCGGGGCCGCCATCCATGACCCGTGCGCCGTCCTGCACGTCACCCACCCCGGACTCATCGAAACCATCACCCGGCCGGTGGCAGTGGAGACCACCGGGCAGCTCACTCGGGGCATGACGGTGGTCGACGAGCGACTCCAGCCCCGCTCTCCCGACGATCCCACCGTCGGCCCCTACAACCCGCACGTCGACGTCGCCTACGGCATCGACGTGGATCGTGCGATCGAGCTCATCATCGATGCCGCGGTGGCCCCCCTAACCTGAGACCCGAACCATTTCCCTCCCCCCGACGTCTGCATCCCTACCGTGTTCGATGGTCTCAGCGAGCGAGAGCTCCTCTTGTACTTCGCCCTGGTGTGGATTGCCGCGGTCGCTGTCTGGATCCTGCTCGATTTCCTCGGCAACAACTGGCCCAAACGTCGCTTCCGGGCGCGGGGCTACCGGGTGCCGAGCTCACCACGCCGACACCGCCAGGTTGTGCGATCACTCCGGCGGTTCAGGGACGAGGAAGTCCGAGAGACACTCGAGACCTCCAAAGGCCGGTCCACCCTCTCGTTCTCACACAAACGCCAGATCCGGGCTGCGTCGCGACGGCGACCATGGTGGTCGCCCGACGACGACACGGACACACCGACCGCGGACAGCGACGACAGAGAGGCAGTCGAGGGCAACGACCGCCCCGAACTGGATTCCGGATCCGATGCGCCGACTCAGGCCGGCGATGAATCAGGCCGCTCGGGAAACACTTCCCGCTGAGTCCTCGGTGCCACTTCGCCGAAGCTCGAGTTGCTGTTCGACGGCCTGCCTGCTCATCGCTGATCGGCCGAGGCCGGTGATGAGGGTCATTCCGCCAGACGCCGTTGTCTGCGTGGGATTCATCGGATTGTTCACCAATCGTCGTTGACTGATCCCACCAGTGTGCCAGATCCGTTGGGCTCATGGAATGGGCACAACGGCCCAGATCAACTCCGATGCACCACCGCCGACCAACGACCGTCGAGCTCGACGGGACACAGGTGGCGAGTGGCCGCCACGACGAAGGCCACCGTGGCCTCCACATCGATGGCTCCCGTGTGCTCGTAGACCAGGCCTCGTTTCGAGTGGTCCTGGCGCTTGACCCACCCGTCGGGTGGCACGATTCCCGCCTCGGTCAAGGCGTTCGACATCTTCGGTCCGGCCCCGTGTTGGATTCCCAAGGAGGCCGCGGTGGTTCGACGCCCTCGCAACGGCGCCACCCAGGTGCTGTAGGGCAGGTCCGAGCCCCGGCCGCTCATCCAGCCGGCCATTCCGCGCCGAACGGCCAGTTGGTCGACGGCCTCGTCATCGACGATCGGCTCCAAGTTGACCCACGACCCGTCGGCCGCGTCCAGGAGCGATCGCAATTCGGAGGCGAGGCGACTCGTGTCGGTCTCCAAGAACTCGAATCGCACTTTCTCGAAACCAGCCATGGCCACTTCCCGGGTCAGTTGTCGGCGACGCTACCCGCCGCTTCACGAACCGCCACCGCCAACAGGACCCGGGGAAGCACCCGCCGGCCCCGCTCGGTGAGGCGCTCCGCGTCGGACACTCCGACCCGTTCCCAGTCCCGCATGGCTGCGGCGAAACAGGCCGCCACCTCCTCGGCCTCGGCCGCCGGGATGGTCGTGCTGATCTCGGGGCAACGATTCACGTACACCACCATGTCGGTGGGGGTACACGTGGCCCCCGAACCGGCTCGCACCACACCGATGACGGCGCCGATCCAGTCGGCCCACTCCAAGTGACACAGGGCGCGGGCTTCGCGTTCGTCAGCGTCGAACACTGCGGGTGGGCGGACCCGCGTCGCCAGTTCCGCCACGATGGCGTCATCGTCCGCACGGTCATCGTCGGGCGACCACACCCCTCGTAGCGCCGACTGCAGGACATCGGCGGAGAACCTCGCCGTCTCGGGGTCGGCCACCACCCCCGCGAACGCCGTCGCGGGTGGTTCGAACTCGGGCACGGATCCGACTTCGAGCTGCCGGAAGCGGCAGCGGGCCAGCGCGGCGTTGACCCAGGTTTCGTCGTCACTTCGTACCGGCCCGCTCGCGACCGCCGCCTCGAGCCGGCGACGGGCTTCACCCAGATCGAGATCGACGATCGACAGCACATCCGGACCCGACTCGGCTTCGAGCAGCTCGAACATGTCACCGCCCCCGAAGCGCACCGCAACCATCGATCCGTCAACCACCTCGACCAACATGGTGTGGGTGGTGCCGTCGTCGTGGCACCACTCCACCGCGACCACGTCGGCTTCGGCCGACTGCACCCATCGCGCCTGCACAGGCCGCGCCGTGCCACAGGCAGACAACCAAGGTGGCCCTTCGACCCCCTCCAGACCGGCCAGCACGCTCGCGGCGCGCCTGCCCGGCGTCCCCTCGGCCACAGCCGCAATGGCAGCCAACAGCGCAACCGCCGAGGAGCCGGCGTCGACGCCCAACGCGTCGATGAGCGCATCGAGATCATCGATCTCGGCAATCACCCCGGACGCCCAAGCCTCGACCTGTGCCACGTCCAGGCCTGCACGAGGCAGAAGTGGGGCCAGCCGATCCGGGGTGAACCAGTCGGTCTCTGGGGTGGGAGCCATGACCGGAAGAAGCGTAGGAGGCCCCGGTACGGTGCCCCACATGCCCGAACTGCCCGAGGTGGAGACGATTCGACTCGGACTGGGACCACATGTCGAAGGCCGAACCGTCATCGATGCGGGCAGCCACCCGTCGGCCAAGTTCACCCCGGCCGTCGAGATGGTGGGCGCCACCATCACCACCCTCGGTCGTCGCGGCAAGTATCTGCTGTTCGACACCGATCTCGACATCGAGATGGTGGCCCATTTGGGTATGACCGGATCGTTCCTCATCGATCCGGAGCCCGGCAC
>JBPCTQ010000152.1:0-9240 GCA_051011595.1 Acidimicrobiales bacterium | reverse complement strand
GCGCTGAAGGGCCCAGTAGCGGCCTGTCTCCGTCCGGCCCCCATGATGCAGTCGGCGACGGGATCATCGTCCCGACGCCGAACGCTCAGTCTGTGCCGACCGGATCCTCCCCGGTGAACACCCGCCGGCGGTTGTAGGTTTCCATGTCGGCCACCTGCCGCCATTCGACCAGCTTGTCGTCCTCGACCACACCGAAGCCGGCCACTTCGAATTCGTCGGTCTCGCCGTCCGCTTCGCCCTTGGAAACGAAACGAATGGTGATCTTCTGCTTGCCTTCGTCCTCGCCGCTGAGTTCGTCGTACAGCTCCCAGTGCACCTTGGGGTACACCTCGCGGGTGTCGGCGATCGCGTCGACCCAGAGATCCGGGCCCCGGTCGATGGTGTTGTCGTCACCTTCGCGGGCGAGTTCCTCGGCGTTGATGTAGAAGCGGCACTCATCGTCGATCAGATCGGTGATGTCGCCGAAGTCACCGGTGTTCACGCTCTTCAACATCGCCCGGACGATCGGATGGTCGCCCTGGACATCGTCGTCGGAGTCGTTGCGGCGTGACCCGAACCACTTCACGACCACGCCGATGGTGAGAGGTATGACCATTGGTGACTTCCCTTGTGTCGGTTGTGTATAGCGCGACCAACCCTCGCGCCAGATCGACGCGCGGGCTATCCGTTGTCGGCACGGCGGGGGCGGCCGATCACGTTCCCCTGGAGCGAGGCTGGTCGGCCGGCCAACCGGTAGCCTCTCGGCGATGGCTGCCCCCCAGTTCGTTCCCAACCGCACCCGACGGGCCGACAAAGCCTATGTCTCGCCGCCGCGTCGAGCCGGCAGTTGGCGGGCCGATCGACCGGGTGACCTGGTCGACGGTGCGCACCCGCGTGGTGTGGCGCTCGGCAACCAGGGGCCCGATCAGGGATTCGCGCTCAAGTTGGTGCGGGCCGAGTTGCCCAACGTGACGCTGGCGGACGGCGAGCATGCGGCCGACGTGGTGGTGGGCGCGGCCGCCGTCGCAACGCGGCGGGCGTCGCTCGATGGTCGGGCACCGATGATCGACGATGTGCGCTTGGCCTTCGAGGTTTTCGGCTTCTACGACGAACGGCCCGAACACGATCTCGCCGGTTGGCGCCGCCCGGCCTTCGCGGGGCTGAGCCACACCGCGGCTCACTACATGGCGGCGCGGGCGTTGGCGGCCGCGGTACCGGAAGACATTTTGAGAGGCTCACCGGCCGAGGCGGCCACCGCCCGCCGGGCCAACTGGAGAGCCGCCGTCGGCATCTGAGCATGGCCGATCCGACGAGGGCGCCTGACTAACTTTTTGTCCATGTCGGATCCGAACTGGCCGGGTCAGCCCCCGCCCCCTCCGCCTCCCGGCGGTGGCCCACCGCCCTATCGGCAACCTCCTCCGCCCCCCGGCCAGCCACCGTCTTATGGCACCCCGCCGCCCGGGTCGTTGCCCCAGCCGCCCGCGCCCGCCCCGTTCCAACCCGGGTTCGGCCAGCCGTACCCACCGCCGGGGTACGGCCGCCACGTCACCTATGCCAGCTGGGGTGCCCGTCTGGGGGCGTACCTGCTGGACGGGCTCATCGTGGGTGTGCCCTTCTGGATTCTGGGTCTCATCGTGGGAGCGATGGTGCCCACCGAGATCACCACCTGCTCGGACTTCAGCGGCGAGGTGTATCTGTGCGAGCAGCCCACCACGGCCGGTTTCTTGATGTTGGGTCTGCTCTGGCTGGTGAACATGGCCGTGAGCGTCGCCTACTTCGGTTGGTGGCAGGGCCAGACCGGCCAGACACTCGGCAAGAAGGCGCTCAACATCCGAGTGGTGCACGAGCACTCTCTGATGCCGCTCGGAGGCGGGCGCGGTATCGGGCGCATGTTCGCCACCTTCTTGTCGGCGATTCCTTGTGGCCTCGGCTATCTGTGGCCGCTCTGGGACGACAAGAACCAGGCCTTCCACGACAAGATCGTGAGCAGTGTGGTGTTGAAGGATCAGGGTTACTGACCAGCAGTGAGCTCGTCGCCTGGTGAACGACCGCTGACACACCGGCGCCGTCGAGTGGGGCCGGTAGCCTCGCCCGGATGAACACCCGAGTCCGATTCGCTCCCGCCCCCACGGGTTACCTGCACGTGGGCAGCGCCCGCTCGGCCTTGTTCAACTGGCTGTACGCCCGTCACACCGGCGGCACGTTCGTGCTCCGGATCGAAGACACCAACGCCGAACTGGCCCGCCCCGAGTTCTACGACGCCATCACCGAACCGTTGCAGTGGCTCGGGCTCGACTGGGACGAGGGGCCGGTGCTGCAGTCGGAGCGGACCGCGCTGTACGTCGATGCCATCGACCGACTGCTCGACTCCGGAGCCGCCTACCGGTGTGACTGCTCCCGTGATGACATCGACACCCGGGCCGCGGCCTCGGGCTTCAAGGGTGGTTACGACGGGTTCTGCCGCGACCGGGACGTGGCCGAAGGTGATGGGGTGGTGGTTCGGTTCCGTTCGCCCGATGAAGGCACCACGGTCGTCGACGACATCGTGCGAGGTGAGGTGCAGTTCGACAACCGCGAGCTGGAGGACTTCGTCATTCGCCGCAGCGACGGGTCGCCGGTGTTCCTGGTGGCCAACGCGGTCGACGATGCCGACATGGCGATCACCCACACCGTGCGGGGCGAGGATCTGCTCAACACCACACCCAAGGTGCTGTTGTTGTGGCGAGCGCTGGGTCTCGGTCCCGAACCGGTCTATGCCCACCTGCCGCTGTTGGTGGGCGACGACCGCAAGAAGCTGTCGAAGCGCCGCGACTCGGTGGCGTTGGCCGACTTCCGCGACGCCGGCTACCTCCCCGAGGCCATGGTCAACTACCTGGCGTTGCTGGGATGGGGCGCCAAGGACGAAGTCGAAGTGCGGCCGCTGTCGGAGATCGTCGAGGTGTTCGACCTGGCCGACGTCAACAAGGCGCCGGCTTTCTTCGACCGCAAGAAGCTCGACCACATCAACGGCCAGTACATCCGCGCGCTCTCCACCGACCAGTTCATGGCGGCCGCCGATCCGTGGTTGACCGAGCAGGCCCCGTGGCCGGCTGATCGTTTCGATGCCGACCTCTTCGCTCGTTACCTGCCGCTCATCCAGGAGAAGCTCGACACGCTGGGCCAGGTGAGCGACTACTGCGACTTCTTGTTCCTCGAGGATCCGGTCATCGATGAGGCGTCGTGGACCAAAGCGGTGGTCAACCAGGACGCCGCGCCCCAGATCCTCGAGGGTGCCATCGCCGCGCTGACCGAGTGCGAGTGGGACACCGAGACCGTGAAGGATGCGGTGTTCGGTGTGGGGGAAGCTCTCGGGGTGAGCCGTTCCAAGACCCAGGCGCCGGTTCGGGTGGCGGTCACCGGCCGCAGTGTCGGCCCGCCGTTGTTCGAGACCATGGCCGAGTTCATGAGCCGCGACGAGGTGCTCCGCCGCCTCGACGCCGCCCGCCGGCGCGCCGACTGACGCCTGCGGTCGCCCGCGTTTGGGGCCTGCAGGCCTATTGTGGCGGCTGATCGGGGCCGGTACTCCGGTGGATACCCCTGATCAGAGGACTTCCCCCATGCACCGAGTCGTCTCCCCGACGCGCCCTCGCCGAGCCGCCGTTGTGGCCCTGCTGGTCGGTCTCGCGGCCGCCATTGGTCTGTCGGTCGCCACTGCGTCGGCCGATGTCGTACCCGGTGACTTCGTCGACGAACTGCGGGTGTCGGGGTTCGACAACAGCGTCGCCGTCGAGTGGTTGCCCGATGGCCGAGCGCTGGTGCTGGGACAGGGCGGATCGATCTGGGTGGCCGACCCCGGCGCCGGCACCAAGGCGCTGTATCTCACCTTGCCCGATGTGGACAACAACGGGGAAAGAGGGTCGCTCGACCTGGTGCTCGATCCCGGGTTCGGCCAGAACGGCCACATCTACGTCTATTACATGTCCGACTCCGACGATCGCTTCAACATCGGGCGGTTCACCTACACCGGCGCAGGGGCCAGCGATGTGAACTCGTTGTCGGTGATCTGGAGCGTGCCCGACACCAACCCGGGCCCCAACCACGCCGGCGGTTCACTCGACATCGGTCCCGACGGCCACTTGTACCTGTCGGTGGGCGACGGAACCGACAGCTCCCGGTCCCAGGACCTGACCAACATCTTCGGCAAGGTGCTGCGCATCGCCACCGACGGGTCGGTGCCGGCCGGAAACCCCTTCGACGACGGGGCCGGTCCCAACGTCGACGAGATCTACGCCTATGGGGTACGGAACCCGTGGCGGGGGTCGTTCGACGACGTGACCGGCACGTACTTCTTCGGCGACGTGGGGGGCAACAATCCCGACACTGCCTACGAGGAGATCAACGTCCTGACATCGGGCGCCAACTACGGCTGGCCGGACTGTGAGGGCCCACTGGGACCGCCCAAGGAGGGGCCCGACTGTCCGGCCGGGGTGACCGCGCCGATGTTCAGCTACCTGCACTTCTCCCAGTTCGGCTGTTGCTCGGCGGTCGGGGGCGAAGTCGTCCGCGGCCCGGATCTGCCGGCCGAGCTCGATGGCGCCTACATCTACGCCGACTTCAACCAGGAGAAGATCCTCTATCTCGAGCTGGGCGCCGGGAACACCGTCACCGACGACGGCCTGATCAAGGGCGACACCCGCCAGGTGGTGTGGCTGGGCCAGGGCCCCGACGGGCACATCTACTACCTGCGCTACGGCTATCAGGCCGGCCAGGGTGAACTGCGTCGGCTGCGCTACGTGCAGGGCAACAACCAGCCGCCCGAGATCAACAGCGAGGCGGCCACTCCCACGTTCGGTGCGGCACCGCTCGACGTGCAGTTCAGCGCCCAGGCCAGCGACCCTGACAACGATCCGGTCACGTATGAATGGGACTTCGGTGACGGCACCACCTCGAGTCAGTCCGATCCCAACCACACGTACACGGCCGTGGGCACCTACACGGCACAGCTACGGGTGACCGCAGGTGGGCAGACCACCGTCGGCTCACCGATCGCCATCGAGGTCGGTCAGCGACCCGACGCCACCATCGTCACCCCCTCCACCGGTGATCTGTTCTCGGCCGGCGACTCGGTGGCGCTGGAGGGAACCGCCACCGACGACGGGCCGCTCACCAACGGCGACTATCGGTGGGACGTGTGGCTGGTGCACGACGGCCACCAACATCCCGAGGTGACCGGCCTCATCGGATCGTCGGCCACCCTCGATGTACCCACGGGCGGCCACGACTGGGAAGGCGACACCAGCTTCTTGGTGCAGTTGACGGTCACCGACGCCCAGGGCCTGAGCGACAGCACCTCAGTCGAGATCGAACCGCGGAAGGTGCCGGTCACCGTCGTATCGGGCGCCGGCACCCAGATCACCATCGACGGGGTGGCCCGTTTGTCACCGTTTGCGCTCGACACCGTCGAGGGCTTCACCCACACCGTCGCAGTGCCTACCGACGAGTGTGTGGACGGTGACCGCTGGGTGTTCGACGACTGGTCCGATGGCAACACCGCCGCCGAGCGCACCTACGTGGTGCCTGCCGCCGGTGCCACCCTGACGGCCAACTTCACCAACGTCGGCCCCTGTGTGGCGCAGTGTGCGGGCGTCACGGCCACAGTCGTGATCGCCGCGGGCGACGTACCCACGGTGGGCGACGACGTGATCGTGGGAACGCCCGGACCCGACGTGATCCGGGGTCGGGGTGGCGACGATCTGATCTGTGGCGGCGGCGGCGACGACATCCTCGAGGGTGGGGCCGGCGCCGACTGGTTGTTCGGAGAAGACGGCGCCGACCAGGTATCTGGTGGGATCGGCGACGACGTAGTGGATGGGGGCCCAGGACCCGATCATCTGCTGGGCAACGATGGCGACGACACGGTGTTGGGGCGGGGAGGTTCGGACCTGATGAACGGCGGCCCGGGTGTCGATCGGCTGGAGGGGGCCAACGGCGCCGACGAACTACGTGGCGGAATCGGCATCGATCTGTTGTTGGGTCAGGGCGGCAACGATGATCAGTTCGGTGGTGGTGATGCCGATGTGCTGCGAGGTGGCGCCGGTGACGACCTGCTGGCGGGAGCCAACGGCAACGACCACCTCGAAGGGGGCCCTGGCGACGACGAGGTCCGAGGATCCCCGGGGGCCGACACTGTGCGCGGCAACGCGGGCGACGACTTCGTGGTGGGGGAGTCGGGCAACGATGTCCTGGTAGGCGGTGCCGGCATCGACCGCTGTTTCGGCGGAGCCGACTCAGATCAGGCGACGAGCTGCGAGACCGTCTTCGGAGTGCCCTAGGTCGGGTCCCGAGAATTGGGCCCCCGGATTGGTGTCCGAGCTGTCCGCCTGGTCATATCGGGGAAGCGTGATCCAGGGCCACTGATCGGGGTGCGAGTCGTGCAATCAGCCACGCCGCGGCGGACGATGATGGTGCTCGGGGCGGCGGCCACACTCGCCTTGGCCATCGTGCTCATCCTGGCGACCTCGAATCGGCGCGCCGGCGCCCACGTGAACCCGGGCGACTTCGTCGACGAGCTCCGGGTGGCGGGGATGACCCGCGTGGTGGCGCTCGAGTGGTTGCCCAGTGGTGAGGCGCTGATCCTGGCCCAGGACGGCGTGATCTGGAAGGTCAATCCCGGCACCGGCGCCAAGTCGCACTACATGACGCTTCCCGACATCGACAACGCCGGTGAGCGGGGCGCACTCGACTTGGTGAAGGACCCGGCCTTCGGCTCCAACGGTCACATCTTCGTGTACTACACGACCTTGAGCGACCAGAAACTCAACATCGGTCGGTTCACCTACACCGGCGCCGGTGCGAACGATCTGAACACGTTGACCACCGTGTGGAGCAAGGTCAACAGTTCGCCCAACACCAACCACGTGGGCGGTTCGATCGACATCGGGCCCGACAACCGGATCTACCTGGCGATCGGCGACTCGGTGCAGAGTGAGGTGGCGCAACAGCTGAACTCGGTCTTCGGCAAGATCCTGCGCATCAACAAGAACGGCACCGCGCCCACCAGTAATCCGTTCTACGACGGTGCCGGGCCCAATGCCGACGAGATCTACGCCTACGGGGTCCGCAATCCGTGGCGGGGGTCATTCGACGATGTCACCGGCACCTACTTCTTCGGTGATGTCGGCGGCAACGACGCCGCAACCGCCTACGAGGAGATCAACGTCCTGCAGGCCGGCGCCAACTACGGGTGGGCCGACTGCCAGGGGCCGCTGGGCCCGCCCAAGAACGGACCCAACTGTCCGAGCGGGGTGACCGCACCGATCTGGTTCTACGACCACGACACCGACGGAGGCTGCTGTCAGAACGCGTCGGTCACCGGCGGTGAGGTGGTGCGTGGGTCCTCGTTGCCCGACGACCTCGATGGTGCCTACGTGTACGGCGACTTCTCGATGGGTGAGGTGCGGTTCCTGGAGCTGAACCCGGGCAACACCGTCAACCACGGCGGCCTGGTGAAGGCCAACACCAACTTTGCCGTGTGGGTGGGCCAGGGCCCCGATGGGCACATCTACTACCTGCGTTTCGGCTACTCGAACGGTCAGGGGCAGCTCCGTCGGTTGCGCTACAACCCCGGCTCCAATCAGCCGCCGGTGATCAACTCGGCCACCGCCAACCCCCGCAATGGCCAGGCCCCGCTGGCGGTGCAGTTCTCGGCCTCGGCCAACGATCCCGACGGTGATGCCATCAGCTACGACTGGGACTTCGGTGACGGCGCCAGTTCCACGCAGAGGAATCCCAGCCACACCTACACCAGCGAGGGCACCTACCAGGCCCAGCTGCGGGTGACGGCCGGCGGCGACACCACCATCGGGTCGATCATCAACATCTCGTTGGGTTCGGCGCCCACTGCCACCATCGTGCGGCCCGGCGACGGTTCGTCGTTCTCGGCCGGCGACTCCATCACGCTGGAGGGGTCGGCCACCGACAACGGCCCCATCACCAACGGCGACTACCGCTGGGATGTGTGGCTGCGCCACGGCAATCATCAGCACCCCATCCTCACCAACGAGGTCGGGCGGGTGAAGACCCTCGACGTGCCCAGAACCGGTCACGGCTGGGAGGGTGACACCAGCTACCTCATCCAGCTCACCGTGACCGACAATGAGGACCTGGTCGACGTGACCACGGTGGAGATCGAACCCAACAAGGTGCCGGTCACGGTCCGTTCCGAAGCCGGCTTCGCCGTGACCATCGATGGTGTCTCGGTGCTCACGCCCTTCGCCCTCGACACCCTCCGTGGGTTCCGGCACACCATCTCCACCGACACCGATGTGTGCGTCGACGGCCGGCGGTGGCGCTTCGATCGATGGTCCGACGGCAACACCTCGGCCACCAGGACCTACACGGTGCCGGCCAACGCGGCGGTGCTGGTCGCCGAGTTCACCGAGATCGGCCCATGTGTGGCCGAATGCGAAGGTGTGCCCGCCACGGTGGTCATCGGCGCCGGGGAGCAGCCCACCACCGGCGACGATGTGATCCTGGGGACGGCCGGCGCCGACGTCATCAACGGCGCCGGTGGCAACGACTTGATCTGCGGCGGCGATGGCGACGACACCATCCAGGGTGGTGCGGGCAACGATTGGATCTTCGGTCAGGCCGGTGAGGACCTGCTGCGCGGCGGTATCGGCAACGATGTGCTCGACGGGTCGACAGGTCCCGACCAGTTGCTGGGCAACGACGGCAACGACGTGTTGTTCCCCCGGGGCGGCACCGACATCGCGAACGGCGGCCCGGGCGACGACCTCATCGACGGCAAGGGCGGTGCCGACGAACTTCGGGGCGGCTTGGGCAACGACACGATCCTGGGCCAGGGCGGCAACGACCGGATCTTCGGCGGGGGCAACATGGACACCCTCAGAGGCGGAGAGGGTGACGACTTCATCTCGGGCTCCAACGGCAACGATCGGGCTGAGGGCGGGCCCGGCGACGACATCGTGAAGGGTGCCGCGGGCGGCGACAAGCTGTACGGCGACGGTGGCGACGACCGACTGTTCGGCGAATCGGGCAACGACGAGCTGCGGGGTGGCTCCAACTTCGATGTGTGTTTCGGCGGCGCGGGTGTCGACCGTTCGCGTTCCTGTGAGGCTCAGCGGGCCGTTCCCTGATTCGGCTCTGGCTGCGCGACGATTGAGCCATGGCCGAGCGTGCGTCGAGTTCCCCGGGGTGGCGTCCGACCTGGCGCACCGTGGTCCTGGCCGTGCTCGCTGTCGGGGTGGCGTACGTGATGGT
>JBPCTQ010000151.1:0-27823 GCA_051011595.1 Acidimicrobiales bacterium | reverse complement strand
GGTCTCATGACAGCGGCACCGACTGCCCGGCCCGCACGAAGGCGTCCTCGTAGGCGAACATCCCGATCATGGCCGCCACTCCGGCCACCGCAGGAAGGCCGGCACCGTCGACATCGGCCGCGAGGGCCACGATGACTAGGACCGCGGGTACCACCAGTCCCACCACGATGCCACCCACCCAGAACTGGGAGGCGTAGCGGCCGCGGGTCATGGCGGCCACCGCCAGCTCGACGTGGCGGCTCCCGTGGGCGCTCAGCTCCACTGCGATCAGCGCCGCGGTCGCAGCCACGCCGCCGAGCAGCACCCAACGAATGGCGGTGGGTTCGGGCACCGCCATGAACACGTCGATGACGGCATAGGCGGCACCGCCGGCCGTGACGGCCTGGGCCAGCAGAACGGGCAACAGCAGCGGGGTCTGCCACAGGTCGCGGCCCTCGCACTGGGCAAACAGGTAGGCCGTGTACCCCGCGGTGCCTGCCGCGCCGAGCACGGCGGGCACGGCCAACACCTTCAGCACGGTGGCGTTGTCGGCCAACCCGCCGACCCACCACAACCCACAAACCACGGCGAATGCCATCAGCACATAGGCACCTTTGACCAGCCATGACGAGCGGTTGCCCTTGGTGAGCAGATAGTGGAAACGGCCCGGCTGCTTGAGGTCGGTCACCAACAACACACCCGTGAGACCGAGGAACACACCGGCCACCATGGGCGGCACCACACCAACGGCGGCCTGCTGGTCGCTGTGACCCAGCAACACGAGCAGCGCGGCCACGGCCATGACTCCGGCGGCCACCGCTTTGGTGACCAGGTACCCCGAGACCTTTTCCTTCCACGTCATCTGATGTGCGGTGGTGTAGGCCGTGCGGGCCACCACACCGTCGAGATCAGCGGGTTTCTGGCCCAACGTGACCGGGACACTGGGGTGGCCGGCGGTGCGGTCAGCCCAGATCATGCCGTCGTTGGCGATGGCGGTCCGGGTGGGGTCGAGCGACGCCTGGTCGGCGCCGCGGTAATACACCTTGGGTTTGGTGTTCTGTTCTGGTGCCCGAACGGCCACATCGTCGCGGGCGATGATGCGGCTGATCTCGGACGTGGGGTCGTCGAGATCACCGATCTTGATGGCCTCGGTCGGGCACACGATCTGACACGACGGCTCGAGACCCACCTCGATGCGGTGATTGCACATGTTGCACTTGTGCGCGGTGTTGGTCTCGGGGTTGATGTAGAGGGCGTCGTAGGGGCACGCGTTCATACACGACTTGCAGCCGATGCAATCGTCGTCCTGGAAGTCGACCACCCCGTTGGGGGCGCGGAACAAGGCGCTGGTGGGGCAGATCGTCATACACGGCGCGTCGTCGCACTGGTTGCACCGCATCACGTTGAACTTGCGGGCCACATCGGGGAACGTGCCGGTCTCGATGTATTTGACCCAGGTGCGATTCACGCCAAGCGGCACGTCGTGCTCGCTCTTGCAGGCAACCGTGCAGGCGTGACAGCCGATGCAGTTGTCGCTGTCGAGCAAGAAGCCCAACCGGGTCAAAGCGTCCCCCTGAGGGTTGTGTCGAGTCGCGCCAGATGTTCTAACAATCTGGTTAGACGGGCTCGCTAAATGTACGGTCTTTCGGAGTGATGGTCAAGCAGGCAGCAGGCGGGCGAAGTTCACGACGCGGTGGGTCGTAGCGAGCTGCGGGCTCCGGCACTCCAGTCGTTGACGAAGCGGAACCGATCACCACGGATGGTGGTGGTACGCCACTCGATGGGTCGGCCATCGCGAGTACCGAGCCGTTCGAGGAAGAAGGCGGCGTCGCTCTTGCGCAATCCGAGGCGGCTTCGGTCGGCCGGGGCGGGCACCACCGGCGTGAGCCGCTCCCAGCCCTGGTTGGGCACGTTGCCGCCGATCTTCTCGAGCTCGTCGTACAACGCGGTGTGGCCGAAGTCGACATCGAGCAGCGGCAGGGCGATGTCACTCGGCAGCCAGGCCCGGTCGATGGCCAGCGGTGACCCGCCGGCCAATCGCAACCTTTCGAGAAACACGAGCCGGGCGTCGTCGGCCAGACTCAGATGGGCCGCGGCGGCCGGCTCTTGCACCTCGGCCAACTGCAGCACCTCGCTGGCCTGTTCGACCCCGGTCGATTCGACCGATTGGAACAGGCTGTAGAGCGTGCCCAGTGACTGCTCGAACTCGGCCCGGTTGACCACCGTGCCCCGGCCTCGTTCCCGACGGAGCAGACCGGTCTTGTTGAGATGGCGTACTGCCTCTCGCACCGTGTGTCGGCTCACCTGGTAGGCATCGGTCAACTGCAGGTCGGTGGGGAAACCCTCGTCGAACTCGCCCCGCTCGAGCCGGCGTTGCAGGTCGGCCTCGAGCTGGGCCCACAGGGGCATGGGGCTGGCTCGATCGAGCTTCTGCACGGCCACGGTTCGCTCCTCTGAATCCGTATATCCGGACAATCCTACCATCAGACAGGAATGGCTGGTGGCGGCGACATCCGGCCCGACCAGCCCGGCTGGCGGCCGCCGAACGCCGGCCCGGCCGTGTCGATGCCACTTCGGCGCAGCTGCGCCGGGGCCACCGGCAAAGGACACGACGACGGTTGGTGAAGATGGCGGCCACCTTGGCCGAGTCCTACTGTCGGGCTGGTGCAGGCGAGGCGGGACGATCTCCGGGGACAACTTCGAGAAGTGGTCGACGAGTGCTGCACCGACGGCCTCGGCCGGGTCATCCGCATCGAGGGAGAAGCCGGAATCGGCAAGACCACCTTGGTGTCGGAGGTCGTCGCCACCGCAGCCGACCACGGCATGACCGTGTGGACGGCCGCGGCCGCCCCGCTCGACCGGGCCACACCGTACGGTGTCCTCACCAGGCTGCGGTCGGTCGAAGAGGTCCTCATCGCCGATGTTCTCCGACCAGGCGACGCCGCCCGCGGCCGGGCCGGTGCCCAACCGGCCGCCGAGGTCGAACGATTCTCGGCGACCGAGGTGCTGATCGAAGCGGTCGAGGACCGCAGCCAACGTCCCACCGTGATGGTGATCGAGGATCTGCACTGGGCCGATGCCGCGTCGCTCCAGGCTCTGGCGTCCATTGGTCAGATCACCCTGAGCCACCCACTGCTGATGGTCGTCACCCATCGGTCGGGTCACGACCACGACCCGCTGGCGCAACTCAACCACGACCTCCGATCCGTGGGCGCCATCGACGTGACCGTCCCGCCACTGAGCGACGTCGAGGTGGAGGAGCTGTTGGCCACCCTCTGCGGTGGTGCACCTAGCGCCGCTCTCGTCGAGCGGGCGCAGGGCGCATCGGGGAATCCCTTCCTGTTGCGCGAGTTCGTCGACGGGCTGCTGGCCGAAGGCAACCTCGTTCAGCGGAACGAACAGATCGAGGCGGCCACCGCCGATCTGCCCCATCAGCTGCGAGACGCGGTCTCGCGTCGCCTCCGTCAGTTGAGCGACGGTACGGGCGACATCGTGCGGGCGGCGTCGGTGCAGGGCGCCCACGTCGACGTCGGCGATCTGGCCGCCATCCTCGACGTCGCACCGGTCCGGCTGGCCGAACCCATCGATGAAGCCGTGCAGGCCGGCCTCTTCGAGGAATCCGATACCGGCCTGCGCTTCCGTCACGATCTGGTCCGCGACGCCGTCTACCAGGGCATGCCGTCAGGGGTGCGGGCCGCCACCCACCGCCAGATGGCCGCCCTCCTGGCCCAGAGGGGCGCCTCGGCAGCGCTGGTCGGCTCCCATGTCGTGCTGGCCGGCGACACCGACGCCGCCGTGATCGAACAGCTGCGGCTGGCCGCCGTCGAGACGGCACCCGTGGCACCGGAATCGGCCCTCGACTTCCTCGACCGGGCGGCGCGGTTGTGTGCCGACGACCTGGCGACCCGCCAGGTCATCGAGCGGGCCCGGATGGAGGCGTTGACCGCCGCCGGCCGACTCACCGAGGCCGAGGACGCAGCTCGGTGGCTGCTCGAGAGGGCACCCCAGCCGGACCGAGCCGAGATCAGAGCCCGCCTGGGCGGCATCGCCGAGATTGCCGGCCACAGCGAGCGGGCCCTCGAACTTCTCGAACAGGCTCGGGAAGAATCCGCGGGTGACACCCAGCGTGCTCCCATCGCCGCGCTGGCCGCCTACAGCGCGGCCAGTTCCGGGAGCTACGACCGGGCCCGCGAGTTGGCCCGGGAAGCGATCGAGACCGGGGCCAGGGTCGGCGATCCGGTCGGCCAGAGCGCCGGGCTGGCCTTGTTGGCCCGACTGTCCACTTTCGAGAACGTGTTGGCCGAGGGTCTCGAGTCGGGGGCACGAGCCGTGGCCATCGCCGACGCCGATCCTTCCGGTGCCGCCCACCAGTACATCCCGATCTACTACTACGCCCACACCGCCCACGACGCCGACCAGCTGGAAGTCGCCCTCGAGTTGGTGGCTCGGGGCAACCAGCTCGCCGAAACCCATGGGATGGCTTGGACCTTGCCGTTGTTCGGGTCGGTGGCTGCCGCGTGCCACTACCGGCGCGGTGATCTCGATCGGGCCGCGGCCGAGGCCGAAGTGGCGGCCGAGGTGGCCCAGCGCACGACGTCTCGCCAGACCTTGATGTGGGCCCACGCCACTCTCGCCCTGGTGGCGGTGGAGGTCGACGATCTCGGTAACGCTCGGCGCTCACTGGATGCCGGGGTGCGGTGCTGGACCGAAGGCCAGAGCTCGATGGGTGTGAGCGCCATTGTTCTGGCCAATGCTCGTGTCACCGCGGCCGAAGGCGACACGACACGCGCCCTGGCCGACCTGGAGGTGGCGTGGGATCTGTTCGAGGCGGTGGGGACGCCGTTCTGCCAACCCGAGGTGGCCTACGACCTCTTCGTACTCGCCCGTGCCCATGGTCGCCAGGACCTGGTCGAGCGGGCGATCGGCGCCACCCGGGTGGCCGCCTCGGCCAGCGGGGTGGCAGCCATCGACGCCACGGCCGAATGGATGGCAGCCGTTCACTCCGACGACGGTGCGGCTGCCCAGACCGCCCTCGACCGGCTGCGTCGCGGTCCTCGCCGGTTGGAGGTCGCTCACTGGCTGGCCCACGAACCAGAACTGCTCGGCGACGACGCCTTGTCCGAGGCGCTGGCCATGTTCGACGAGCTGGGGGCCACCGGCCCGGCAGCGCAGGTGCGTGAACGACTGGTGGCCCAGGGCCGCCAACCCGAGGGTGCGCTCGCCGGGTGGGACTCACTCACCCCCACCGAACTGGAGATTGCTCGGCTGCTGGCCGAAGGGAGCACCAACGCCCAGATCGCCCAACAACGAGGCAGCTCTCGACGAACCGTCGAGTCCCATCTGGGCCGTATCTACCAGAAGCTACGGATCGACGGCCGGGTGAAACTGACCGTGGCGGCTGCCGACCGGTTCCGATCCGAGCTCAGCTGACGCGGCACGCGGTCCAGCCGGATCTGATCCGGTCAGGTGATCATGGCAACAAGGCCACATCGATCTGATCAGCCGAACCGAACGGAAACTGGATTCCCAGCTGCGGGGCCGGGGTGATGATCCAGATGGGCCGCACCCCAGGGGTGGCGACCCCGGTCGTGGTGACCTCGATGGTGACGCTGACCCCGGGGTCGACGGCCGTCACCTGTGCGTCGAGCACGCCATCACCACCAACGATCACCTCGCTGTCGGCGGTGAAAGTTCCCAGCAGCTTGAGCTCGCTCGTCTCACCGACCATCCACGGCCCCCCGGTGACTCCGGTGATGTCGGGCACGAAGGTGGGACGTACCACCACGTCGGTCGCCCCATTGGTGTCGTCGAACCCCAGGTTGGTGGCCTCGGTGTCGAACGCCAACGCGGACCCATCCGCGCTGATGGCCGCCTGAAGACTGACGTCGTTGGTGGCCTCGCCGATGGTGGTCTGGCTCCCGAGTGTGTTGGTGCCCAGGTTCCAGAGGTAGGCATCCCGCTCACCGTTGCTGTCGGCCGGAGCGGCGGCGGGGTCCTGGAGGTTGTCGGCATGGGACATGTACGCGACGTGATCGCCGTCGCCGTTGATCTTGGCCAGCAGCGAGCGGTCGTTGCCCTGGGTGCCGTCGGGCCGCTCGCTGATGCGGATGAGCGGATCACCGATGGCCAGGTTGATGTCCCAGAGGAACACGTCGTCGACCCCGTTGGTGTCGCCCGCCACCAGATTGGTGGCGCCCGAATCGAACACCACGAAGCTCCCGTTGTGCGACACGTCCGGCGTGCGGCTGGGCCCGTCGCCCTGACCGCCCCCATTGGGTTCGGAGATGCGCAGCTTGATCAGCAGGACCGTGGTTCGCCAGAACACGTCGGCCTCGCCGTTGGTGTCGCCGGCCACGATGTCGTCGGAGAACGACCACCACACCACCGTGCTGCCGTCACCCGAGACGACGCCGTCGAAGCTGTCACCTGCGGCTGTGGTGTTCGTCGACTCGGTGGACATGATGCGGGTGAGGCCGAACGAACGGTCGCGCAGATAGACGTCGAACGTGCTGTTGGTGTCGTTGTCGAACTGGTCCACGGAGTGGAAGGCCACGAATCGGCCGTCATCGGACACCGTGCCACCGAGCGAACCGAACATGCCCTGGTTCTCCGACGAATCGACCGACACGATCTCGGTGATCCCGGTCTGGCGGTCGTGGAGGAAGACATCGGGTCCGGGATTGGTGTCGCCGGCCACCAAGTCGTTGGCGAAGGAGGCGAAGGTCACGAACCGTCCGTCGGGGGTGATGTCGGCCCGCTCGCTCGATCCGTTGCCCGATCCTCCGTTGATGCTGGCCGAGATGAGCTCGGTGGTCTCGGTCTGGTGGTCCCGGACGAAGATGTCGGCTGTGCCGTTGTTGTCGCCGGCCACCAGGTTGGACGCCGAACTGCCGAAGGCCACGAAGCGCCCGTCGCCCGACAACGCCGGGGCCGCCGACCCCCCGTTGGGTTGACCGACGCCGGTGGTGTCGACGCTGGATCTCACGATGACGGCACAACTCGACGCCACCAGCGCGAGCATGGTCACGAGCACGGACACAGAGCGCTTGGCGATCATGAGAACCTCCGGAGCGAACACTACGAACACCACCCGCTCCCGTCATCCGTAGTTGTACGCACATCCCAAATCAGGGGGGAGACGTCGCCGATCGGGCTAGACAGACAGCTTGCGAGAGTCGCGGACCAATCCTCGGATCGACGGTCAGGAGCTGGCGTTCCGAGGCTGGTGGATGGTGCTGTGGTGCACCATCGCCCGGGGAATGAGCGCACCGGGGCAGACCATTGGAGTGTCGGCCTTCATCGACTCGATGATCGACGACCTGGGCCTGACCCGATCCACCATCTCCACGACGTACCTCATCGGCACCCTCACCGGTGCAGTGGCCCTACCTCGGATCGGCCGGTGGATCGATCGAGTCGGCGTTCGTCAGTCGATGGCCACTGTCGCGCTGGCGTTCGGATGTGCCATTGCCTTCACCGGCGCGGTGCAGAACGTGGTCATGCTGGGGGTGGCGTTCATCGGCCTGCGCATGCTGGGCCAGGGGGCACTCACCCTCACCGGCTCGACCGGCGTCACACTCTGGTTCGACCGGCGGCGGGGGCGAGCGCTGGCCTTCAACAGCATGGGGTCGATTGCGATGCTGTCGCTCGCCCCGCTGATCTTCGCCGCCGTGATCAACACCGTCGGCTGGCGCTGGGCGTGGGTTGTGCTCGGTGTCGCGGTCGTCGTGATCGTGATACCGATCGCCCTGTTCGCCATCATCGACCGACCATCCGATGTGGGCCAGGTGCCTGATGGGCGGCCGGTCGACGAGGGAGATACGGACCACGCCGTCAAGTCCCGCACGGTGGCCGAGGCCATGCGCACACCGGCTTTCTGGGCGCTCACCTCCTTGACGGCGCTGATGAGCGGGCTGATCACCGGGCTGACCTTCCACAACACCGACGTGCTCGGTGCGCGCGGCCTGTCCGAGGAACAAGCTGCGGTGATCTTCATCCCCCAGATGGTCGGCGGCATCGCCGGCGGGTTCGTGATCGGTTGGCTCACCGACCGCGTCGCCCCCCGTCCCCTGCTGTTGTTCAGTGGCCTGGCCCTCACCGGCGGAATCACGATGGCGCTGTTCGCCACGCCCGGTCCGATGGCACTCACCTATGGGTTGGTCACCGGCGTTGCGCTGGGGTCGGTGAGCGCCCTCGGTGCGGCTTTGTATCCGAAGTGGTTCGGCACCGACCACATCGGTTCGATCCGAGGAACCGCCACTTCGGTTGGTGTGGCCGCGTCGGCGGCCGGACCGCTGTTGTTGGCCGTGGGCAACGATGTGTCCGGTTCGTACCAGCCGGTAGTGGTGGCGGGCGCCACGGTGACCCTGGTGGTCACCCTCGTATCGGTGTTCACCCCCTCCCCCTAGCCCCCGGGGCGAAATTGCTGCGATTTCGCGCGCTCACCGCGCGGGATCACCGCAATTTCGGAAACGCGGCAGCGCGGACGGTGTCACAGAGGGTGGAGGGATGGTCGACGTAGTCCGACCACGTGAACGTGAGCACCGTCCAACCCAGCACCGACAGACGATTCTTGCGCCGGGGGTCGGCTTCGAACGACTCCCGATTGAGGTGGAACCGGGCACTGTCGAGCTCGATCGCCACCTTGCGATACGGGTAGGCGAGATCGACTCGAGCCACGAACTCGCCGCCGTCGTGAACCGAGAACTCGAGCTCGGGCATCGGGAGATCGGCGTCGGCCAACAGGTTGGCGACCAGTCGATTCCACTTGCTGTCGGGGATGGCCGTGTCACCGAAACGAACATCGAGCAGCGCCCGCAACCGACCACAACCGTCGCGACCCCGACGCGAGTGCCGAACCAACACGTCGTAGAGATCGGGCCAGTCGAGCATGCGCTGGCGCAGGACGGCGTCGATCGTCCACTCGAGGCGGCGCCGACCGACCACGGCGGCCACATCGAGCACGGTGCGAGCGACGCCGGTGACCGGTATTCCCTGGCGGACCGTGCGCTCGACCCGATCGAACTGGGTCGACTCGTGTACCCGACTCGATGGGCGCCGCACGACCCGGCCCCGTGGCACCACCACTTCGATGCGCCCGGGCCGGTGGCCATCGATACCCCACACCACCGCGGCCGACCGGTGGCTGATGAGGCCGCCGGCCGAGATCGCTTCGGCCCGTGCCTTTCCGAACCAGGTGAACTCGGTACCTGCATGGCGGTAGACACCGGGAGCCAGACGGATCCATTCCCCTGATCGCAACCGGCGTGAAATCTGGCCATCCGTGCACGCCAAGGCCTTGGCCTCAGCACGCGAGATGATCCCGTGATGGCGCTCGAAATGGCGCCACAGGTCGACGGACGCCATCAGACGCCCTCCTTCCGCAATATTGCTGCGATTTCGCGCGCTCACCGCGCGGAATCACCGCAATTTCGGGAGGGGGAGGTTGAGGTTGAGGGTGATCAGGGTTGGGTGCGTCGGGATTTGCGGCTGCGGCGCGACAGGCCTCGAGCCGCACCACCTCGGCCGTCGCCCTCGCAACCGTGGCGTTCGAGTTCTTCGCGTGCGGCCGCGATTCCCTCGAGCCCGACCTGGCGAGTGTGCTCGGACAGACCCCGACGAGGCCAGCGCGCGAAGCGGGTGCGACGAGCGGCTGGCACCAGTTCGCTCTCCACCTTGCCCATGGGAGAATCCTCCCCCGACAGGACACGAGAAACAAGGGACTTCGGTCCCCGCGGGACCCTCGGCCCTGGCCTCCCCGCCACCGAGGGAGTTGCATACGACCATGCCCAGGACCTTGCTGTTCGACCAACCAGCACCGGCCTCGTCGGGCCCACTCCAGGTGACCGAACGACCACTCTTGTCACCAGGCCCGCACCAGCTCGTTGTGGCCGTCGGGGCCTGCGGTGTGTGTCGTACCGATCTGCAGCTCGTCGAGGGTGATCTGCCCGCCCACCGTCGACCGGTGGTCCCCGGCCACCAAGTCGTCGGACGAGTCACCGCCGCCGGCGCCGAGGCCCGTCACCAGGTGGGAGATCGGGTCGGCATCACCTGGTTGGGTGGCGCGTGCGGGAGTTGCTCGTACTGCCGCACCGATCGAGAGAATCTCTGTGACCAGGCCAGCTTCCATGGCTGGGACCACGACGGCGGCTACGCCGACGAGATGCTGGTGGACGACGACTTCGCCGTTGCCATCACCTCCGACCGACCCGACGCCGAGATCGCTCCGCTGCTGTGCGCCGGCGTGATCGGCCACCGGGCGCTGCGGGCCACCGCCATCGAGACCGGCGAACACCTGGGTCTGTACGGTTTCGGATCGTCGGCCGCGCTGGTCCTGCAGCTGGCGATCGGGCGTGGGCTCGACGTCCACGTCGCCACCCGCAACCAGGCCGAGCAGCAACGGGCCCAACACCTCGGCGCCACCAGCGTGAGCGGCTATCAAGACCAGCCACCGGTGCCGCTGCAGGCCGCCATCACCTTCGCCCCCGTCGGTTCGGTGGTGATCGACGCACTACGCGCCGTCGACAAGGGCGGTCGGGTGATCATCAACGCCATACACCTCGACCAGATACCGGCGTTCGACTACGACCTGCTGTGGCACGAGCGCAGCATCGCCAGCGTGGCCAACGTGACCCGAACCGACATCGCAGAGCTACTGGCCGCCGACGCCGAACGGCCCCTGCAGATCGACCATCGGATCTACCCGCTCGTCGATGCCAACCATGCCCTGGCCGACCTGGCTCGGGGCGCAACCGGCGGCCCAGCCGTGCTGGTTCCCTGACGAGAAGAGGACCTTGTGCCCTGCCTGCCGCGTAGGGCTCAGCCAATGCTGGCCACAACCGCCAGGCGGGGCGGACCGTCACTGCACACCGAGGACTCACCACCATGACCACCACCCCATGGATCCGCTTCTTCTCCGAAATCGGACTCGACGACATCCCCCTGGTCGGGGGCAAGAACGCCTCCCTCGGTGAGCTCTATCAGGAGCTCACCCCCCACGGCATCCGGGTGCCCAACGGCTACGCGGTGATCGCCCCCGCCTACTGGGAGACCATCGAGAAGGCGGGCATGGTCGACGACCTCCACGAGTTGATGGATCCGCTCGACCGGTCGAACGTCACCGACCTGTTGACGAGGGCGTCCGCCGCCCGCGATCTCATCCACAGTGCGCCGCTGCCCGACGATGTCCGGGCCGACGTGCTCGAGGGGTATCGACAGCTGCGGGAGGAGTACAGCGACGACGTCACCCTGGCCGTCCGTTCGTCTGCAACCGCCGAAGACCTTCCCGAGGCCAGCTTCGCCGGCGCCCACGAGACCTTCCTCAACATCAGCGGCGAAGAAGCGCTCATCGACGCCGTCCGTCGTTGTTACGCCAGCATGTTCACCAACCGCGGAATTCACTACCGCATGGAACGGGGCTACGGACACTTCGACGTGTCGCAATCGGTCACCGTGATGAAGATGGTGCGAGCCGACATGGCCAGCAGCGGCGTGATCTTCACCCTCGACACCGAGTCGGGTTTCCGCGATGTCGTGTTCATCACCGGTGCGTACGGCCTGGGCGAGAACGTGGTGCAAGGCACGGTCGAACCCGACGAGTTCCTCGTCTTCAAGCCGACGCTTCGCGACGGCCACGGTTCTGTTCTCCGACGCAAGCTCGGGGCCAAGAAGATCCGAATGGAGTATGCCCCCGGCAAGGCCGGCGTGGCGGTACGCAATGTCCCGGTCGATCCCGCCCACCGCGACCGTTTCTGCCTCACCGACGACGAGGTCGTGTCGTTGGCCCGAGCGGCGATGGTGGTGGAGGACCACTACTCCGAGCGGGCTGGAACCGATCGGGCCATGGACATCGAGTGGGCCAAGGATGGCGTCGACGGTCAGCTCTACCTGGTTCAGGCCCGACCCGAAACGGTGGCATCACCTCGCTCCAGCACCGAGTTGGAGATGTACCACCTCGACGGCGATGGACCCACGCTGATCACCGGCCGTGCGGTCGGCGCCAAGGTGGCCACCGGCACCGTCCGGGTGATGGCCGACCTGTCCGAGATCGAGAAGGTCCGCCAGGGAGACGTGCTGGTGGCCGACACCACCAGCCCTGATTGGGAACCGGTCCTGGAGAAGGCGGCGGCAGTGGTGACCAACCGGGGTGGCCGCACCTGCCACGCCGCCATCGTCGCTCGCGAGATCGGCATTCCAGCGGTGGTCGGCACCTCGAAGGGTACGGCGCAGTTGCCCGACGGCGAGACGGTCACCGTGTCGTGCGCCGAGGGCGACGTGGGTCGGGTCATCGCCGGCGACATCCCGTTCTCGATCGACCGCACCGATGTGGGCGAGATCGCGCGACCCCGAACCAAGATCATGATCAACCTCGGCAACCCCGACCTGGCGTTCAAGATCGCCGCGCTCCCCAACGACGGTGTGGGTCTGGCTCGGATGGAGTTCATCATCAGCGACCACATCGGCGCCCACCCGATGGCGCTGATCCATCCCGAACGGATCGTCGACGAAGACGACCGCCGAGCGGTGCTGGAGCTCACGGCCGGGTACCCCGATCCCGAGGCCTTCTTCGTGGAACGCCTGTCCGAGGGCATCGCCACCATCGGCGCTGCCTTCCACCCCAAGCCGGTGGTGGTGCGTCTGTCCGACTTCAAGACCAACGAGTACGCGGCCCTGTTGGGCGGCGCCGGTTTCGAAGCCGCCGAGGCCAATCCCATGCTCGGATTCCGGGGTGCCTCTCGTTACTCACACCCCGCCTACCGCGAAGGATTCGCGCTCGAGTGCCGGGCCATGAAACGGGTGCGGGACGAGATGGGCCTCAACAACGTCATCCCCATGGTGCCGTTCTGTCGCCGTGTCGAGGAAGGCCGGCAGGTCATCGAGGAGATGGCCGCCAACGGTCTGGTCCGAGGCGAGAACGGGTTGGAGATCTACGTCATGTGTGAGATCCCCAACAATGTGATCTCACTCGACGCCTTCGCCGAGTACTTCGACGGTTTCTCCATCGGATCCAACGACCTCACCCAGTTGGCCCTCGGCGTCGACCGCGACTCCGAGATGGTGGCGTTCGACTACGACGAAGCCGAACCCGGTGTCATGGAGTTGTTCCGATTGGCCATCGAAGGCTGCCAGCGCACCGGTCGCCACTCCGGGTTCTGCGGCCAAGCGCCCTCGGACAAACCCGACATCGCCCGCTTTCTGGTCGAGGAGGGCATCGACTCGATGAGCCTCAATCCCGACTCGGTGATCAAGACCACCCTGATGGTGCTCGACCTCGAAGCCGAGCTGGACTCCGGCTCCGCTTCCTGACGCGACGCACGCTGACTCGGGACCTTGGACCCGGGCTGATCTCGGTGTCCCGGGCGACACTCGAATCGTTCCATCCCCATCGATCCGAGGTTGTCCCGCATGCCCGTTCCGGCCGACGTCACCACCGAGATGTCCCATAAGGGCGACGTCCCTTCTCGCTCCATGGACACCGCCGCCGCCAAGGTGACCCGGGCCGCCGAACGATGCCGGGAGCAGGTTCGTCATGTCGAGATCCGGCTCACTCTCGAATCGGCACCCGGCCGTGAACGGCCGGCCATTGCCGAGGCCACCATCGATGTAGAGGGCTACCCGGTGCGGGCCCACGTGGCGGCCGGCACCATCGACGAAGCCGTCGACCTCCTCGTCGACCGGCTCCGACGCCGGATCCAACGGCATGAGGAACACCGACACCGGTTGGCCGACCGCCATCGCACCGGCGACTCGGGCCCCGGCGAGTGGCGCCACGGCGACGCCCACACGGTCCGGCCCGAATTCCTCCCGCTGCCCTTCGACGAACGCGAAGTGAAACGGCAGAAGACGTTCGCCATGACACCGATGACCATCGAAGAAGCGCTCTTCGACCTCGAGCAGCTGGGCCACGACTTCTACCTGTTCGTCGAATTCGACAGCGGCCGCGACTGCGTGGTTCGCCGCAACGGCGAAGGCGCCGAGCTGGCCAGCGAAGACCCCACCGAACTCAACGGCGAGACACCCGAGGGTGTCTCGGTCGACCCGGCACCGGCCCCCGTGCTCGATCTGGTGGCGGCCAAGGAACATCTCGAAGCCACCGGCGAGCGACACCTCTTCTTCCGCGCCGTCGAGACCGATCGATCCCAGGTCTTGTACCGCCGCTACGACGGTCACTACGGGTTGGTCACCTCGACCTGATCGGCTTACGAGGTGGACGAATCGGGCTGGTGGGAGGTCGGGTCCTCGAGCACCACCAGCACGGTGCCGGCCTCCACGGTGTCGCCTTCGACCACGGGTACCGCCGCAACCACCCCTGGTGCGGTGGCGGCGATGGTCAGCTCCATCTTCATGGCCTCCATCACCACCAGCACGGTGCCGGCAGCCACCGCTTCGCCTTCGGTCACCTCGACCGCCACGATGGTGCCCGGCATCGAGGCCACCATGGAGCCGGGCTCGACCTCGTCGTCGGGTTCGTCGAAGCGGGCCACCCGGCCGAAGTCGATCCCACCCCGGGTTGAATTCACCGAGACGTGGTCGGGGTGAATCCGCACCTGCATCAGGCGCCGCACCCCGCCGACGGTGAGGTCGATCTCGTCGACCGACATGGCGTGCACCACCGGCTGGACCAGGCGCTCACCGTCGACCGCAGCCATGACGAGCCGACCACGTTCGAAGCGGTATTCGACGTCGACCACGTCGTCGCCTCGGGCCAGCAGCACCTGCTGGGCTGCGGTCACCACGTTGCGAAAGCCCGACGCCACCGCCGCGGTGTGGGAATCGGCTCGACGATTGGCCATCTGCAGCTCCAGGGCGGCGGCGCAGGTGTGGGCCGAGGCCTCGGCCGGGTCGAGCAGGTTTCGACCCAACACCGCGGGATCGTGACGCTGCAGGAACGTGCTGTCGCCCGATCCGTCGAGGAACTCGTGATGACGAAGGGTGCGAACCAGCAGGTCCCGGTTGGTGGTGATGCCATCGACGGTGGCCCCGGCCAGCGCCGAGGCCAGGCCCCGAACGGCAGCCGTCCGACCCGGCCGATGGCAGATGATCTTGGCGATCATGGGGTCGTAGTAGCGACTGACCTCGCCGCGTTCGTCGATGGCCGAGTCGACCCTGACCGCTCCGGGAAAACGAAGGGCCCGCAGCTCTCCCGTGGACGGTCGGAAGTCGAGGGTCGGGTCCTCGGCGTACAGTCGAGCTTCGACCGCATGACCGGCCACCGGCCCGATCTGGGCCTGGTCGGGTACCGATCCACCCTCCGCCACCTGCAGCTGGAGGGCCACCAGGTCGACACCCAGCACCGCTTCGGTGACCGCGTGCTCGACCTGGAGTCGGGTGTTGACCTCCAGGAAGAAGAATTCGCTGCTGCCGTCGGGTGCGGGCGGACCGAGAATGAACTCGACCGTGCCCGCATTGGTGTAGCCGATCGCCTCACCGGCCCGCACCGCGGCGGCGTGTAGACGGGCGCGAGTGTCGGCGTCGAGCGACGGGCTGGGGGCCTCCTCGATGATCTTCTGGTGGCGGCGCTGAATCGAACACTCACGTTCGTGGAAGTGGACCACTCGGCCCGACTCGTCGCCGAAGATCTGCACCTCGACGTGGCGCGACGGCTCCAGGTAGCGCTCGGCGAAGACGGTGCCGTCACCGAACGCCGATTCGGCTTCGCGGGCCGCGCCGGTGACCGCTTCGAGCAGGTCGCCGGCCGTGGAGACGATGCGCATCCCTCGGCCGCCGCCGCCGGCCGAAGCCTTCACCAGGACCGGAAAGCCGAGTTCGGTCGCGGCGGCAACGATGGCGTCGTCGTCGAGCCCGCGGAGATCGACCGAGTCCAGGACCGGCACCCCCGCCTGGGCCATCAGTTGTTTGGCCTCGAGTTTGGAGCCCATGGCCGCGATGACGTCGGGGCGAGGGCCCACGAACGTGAGACCGGCATCGAGCACGGCCTGGGCGAACTCGGCGTTCTCGGCCAGGAAGCCGTATCCCGGATGTACGGCATCGGCGCCGACCCGATCGGCCGCCGCCAGGAGCCGGTCGATCTGCAGGTACGACTCGGCCGGTGTGTTGCCACCCAGGGCTACCGCCAGATCGGCGTCGCGTACAAAGGCCGCACCGGCGTCGGCATCGGAATAGACCGCCACCGTTTCCACGCCGACCGCCCGTGAGGTGTCGATGATACGACGGGCGATCTCGCCACGGTTGGCGATGAGGAGTCGTTCGATCATCGCCGTCACATCCGAAACACGCCGTAGCCGCGTTGGCCCCGGCACTCGTTGGTGAGGGTGGCCGACAGTGCGACTCCCAGCGCGTCGCGGGTGTCGCGAGGGTCGATGATGCCGTCGTCGTACAACTGGCCCGACATCACCAAGGCCTGCTCCTCGTGGTGAATCTGATCCTCGATGGTGCGGGACCGCTCCGCGTCGGCCTCCTCGTCGAAGTCGATTCCCCGGTCGGCGGCCGACGCTCGGGCCACGATCGACAGGGTTCCGGCCAGCTGTTCGGCGCCCATGACGGCGGTCTTGGCATTGGGCCACGCGAACAAGAAGCGGGGTTTGTAGGGCCGCCCGGCCATGCCGTAGTTGCCCGCCCCGTACGAACCGCCGATCTGCACCGTCAGGTGCGGCACCGTGCTGTTGGTGACCGCATTGATCTGGTGGGAGCCGTGTTTGACCATGCCCCGCTGCTCGTACTCGGTTCCCACCATGTACCCGGTGACGTTCTGCACGAAGAGCAGCGGCGTGTCGATCTGATTGGCGAGCTGGATGAACTGAGCAGCCTTGTTGGCGTCCTCGTTCAACAACACCCCACGATCGTTGGCCAGCAGCCCCACCGAATAGCCGTGCAGGTGGGCGAATCCGGTCACCAGGTTGGGCCCGTAGCCGGGTTTGAACTCGTCGAACTCGGAGTCGTCGATCACCCGGGTGAGCACCTCACGGACCGGGAACGGCACCTTCAGGTCGGCCGACACGATGCCCAGGATCTCGTCCGGGTCGTAGCGCGGGGGTGCCGGTGCCCGATCGGGTCCCGGACCCAGTTTGGGATAGGTGAGGTCGCTGACGATCTGACGGCCGAGGCGGATGGCATCGCGTTCGTCGACCGCGAAGTAGTCGGAGACACCCGAAACCGTCGAATGCATGGCCGCACCACCGAGGTCCTCCTCGTCGGCGTCTTCGCCGGTGGCCATTTTCACCAGGGGGGTGCCACCCAGGAAGACCTTCGCCTGCTGGTCGACCATCACGGTGTAGTCGCTGACACCGGGGAGGTAGGCCCCACCGGCCGTGGAGCTGCCGAACACCAACGACACCGTCGGAATCCCTGCGGCCGACAGCGCGGTGATGTGCCGGAACACATCACCGGCGGCGAGGTACAGCTCGAGCTGATGGGGCAGATCGGCCCCACCCGACTCCACCAGGAACACCATCGGCAGGCGGTTCTCGTGGCAGATGTCGAGGGCTCGCAGGATCTTGCGCACGGTGATGGGGTTCATCGATCCACCTCGCACCGTGGGGTCGTTGGCCAACACGACACATTCGGTTCCGGCCACCTGTCCGATGCCGGTCACCAGGGCAGCCCCCACCGTGAAATCGGTGCCCGCCGCCGCGGTGACCGACAGCTCCAGGAACGGGGCGTCGGGATCGATCAGCAGCTCGATTCGTTCGCGGGCCAACAGTCGACCCCGGCGATGATGTCGTTCGGTGTACTTCTCGCCGCCACCGGCAACCGCCTCGGCCACCATCTCGTGGTACCGGGCCAGGTGCACATCCATGGCCACCCGGTTGGCGAGGTAGGTGTCGCTACGAACATCGAGCGTCGATC
Source organism: Acidimicrobiales bacterium (assembly GCA_051011595.1). Lineage (GTDB taxonomy): Bacteria > Actinomycetota > Acidimicrobiia > Acidimicrobiales > SHLQ01 > JAOUEE01. The sequence continues at coordinate 10,039 of JBPCTQ010000151.1, read as the reverse complement.
GGAGGATGGTCATCGCGAACCGGCCTCGGTCAGTTCACCCAGCGCGGCGTCGAGGCGATCAACGACCGCGTCGAGCCGTTCGAGACCATCGGCCATTCCGTCACCGGATGGGTCCGGGTTGTCGATCCCGACACATACGATCGCCATGAGGTGGGTGGCCACGGTGTCGGGGTCGATGTGGCCGTGGCCGCTCAGCGCGCTCCACGCCATGTGTTCGATACCGCCGTAGATCACGTCGCGGATCATGTCGGCCGGCACATCGTCGCGGAAGTGCCCCCGCGCCACTCCGTCGGCCACCGCGGCCACCACCAGTCCGGTGTAGGTCCGGCTCAGATCGGCCACCTCGGATTCGTAGTAGTCGTCGAAGGACCGCGCTTCGCTGATGATGAGGCGGCACAGCTCGGGGTCGTCGTTGATGGCCCGCAACTGACGGCGGATGAGGAAGCGGAGCCGGTCGCGTGGCGCGTCGATGGCGGCTGCTCCGGCTCGCGCATCGTCGATCAGCGGCTCGTAGAACGACCGGATCACGGACTGGAGTAGATCCCGCTTCGACGAGAAGTGTCGGTACACGGCTCCCTCGACCACTCCCACCTCCCGGGCGATACCGGCCACCGAGGTGGCGTCGTACCCCTGCGCGGAGAACTGCCGACGAGCGGCGGCCAGGATGAGCTGCGCCGTCGAGTGAGTATCACTCACAGTCATATCTCTTCAGTCGGCATGTATCTACAGGAATGGAGGTACGGGTCCAGAGCTTCGAGTGAGTCTACCTCACTCAGTGGCAGGCCAGGCCGCCCCGTCGGCACCCGACTACTCTCGGACGTGAGCATCGAACGAGAGGAACGCCAGATGGCAGGTATCGCAGTGGTGGGGTCCGTGGTCATCGACGTGACCGACTACGACACCCAGAAGACCTTCTGGCAGGCCGTGCTGGGTGTCGAAGTCGCCCGCGAGTTCCCGGGTGCGTTCTGCTGGTTCGCGCCCCAACACGACGGGGCGGTGTCGGTGGCGCTCCAACACTCACCCGAACCGGGGGCCGACCATGGGCGGGTGCACATCGACACCGGAGTGGCCGACCTCGATCAGGCCCAAGCGGCCATCGAGGCCCTGGGCGGCTCCCACGTGGAGGACCACGAGGTCATGGGGTTCGAGTGGCGCATCATGGCCGACCCGGAAGGCAATCGTTTCTGCATCGCCAAGGAGTGACGTCGGGTCGGATCAGCCCGACGACCGGCTGCCGGTGATCACTGCGGCCAGGGCCTCGGCATGACCGGCCACCTCCTCGTCGGTGACGGCACCGATCGCCACCCGGGCCACGTTCGAGAACAAGAAGTCGGCCACCAGGTGGGCGGCCACCGGCAGCGGCACGGCGAGGGGCCCGAACCCCTGCGCCAACCAGTCGGCGGTGATGCTCTCGAACGAACCCACCAGCGAGCAGGCCACCTCCTGGGCATCGGTGTTGTGATGGCAGCTCTCGGCCAACAGCAGGCGCCACACCCGTTGTTCGCCCTGCATACCCGTCCAGATGGTGAGCAGCAGATCGCGTAGCCGATCGGTGTCGGAACCGGCGCTGGCCGGCGGCACCTCGACGGTGGCCATCATCAGGTCGTAGTGGCGCTCTTCGATCACCGACCGCAACAAGTCGGCCTTGGAAGGAAAGTGGTAGTAGAGAGCGGCCACGTTGACCTCACACGCCTCGGCCAGCTCCCGCATGCTGGTGCCGTCGGCACCCTTACGGGCGGCCAGGTCGAGGGCAGCATCGAGGATGCGTTCGCGAGTGGTGGTGGCGGCCGTGTCGCTCACGCCGATGCGGGAACCGGGTCGAAGACGGCGGGCAGCTTGTTGAGGGCCAGAACCAGGGTGGACTCGCCCCGCTCCGGACCGACACCGTCGGGCACCCGGATGTCGGGCAGGTGGCGCAGCAGCTCCTCGAACACCACCTTGACCTCCATACGGGCCAGGTTGGCGCCCAGGCAATAGTGGGTCCCGATGCCGAAGGCCACGTGTGGATTGGGGTCACGGTCCAGCCGGAGCTGGTCGGGATCGTCGAAGACCCGCTCGTCCCGATTGGCCGACTGGTACAGCATCAGCACCCGGTCGCCGGCCTTCAGTGGCTGGGTGTACCCCTCGCCTTCGTACACGTGGTCTTCGGTGACGGTGCGAGTGAAGCTCAACACGGGCGAGACGAATCGGATGAGCTCGTCGACGGCCAGGTCGAGGAAGTGGTCGTCGTCGAGGTGCTCGACCAGCCGGGCCTGTTCGTCGGGGAACTGGCTGAGCGCCAACAAGCCGCCGCTGATGGCGTTGCGGGTGGTCTCGTTGCCGGCCACGAGCAGGGTGGCCAGGAAGAGGAGGAGCTCGTGCTCCTCGAGTGGCTCGTCGTCGGACGGCGTCATTTCGGTGGAGCCGTCGGCCAGCTCGGCCAACTCGCCGGCGTCGTGGGCCTGGGTGAGCACGCCGATGAGATCGTCGGTGGGGTCGGCCCGGCGCACGGCGATGAGCTCCTGCAACAGCGCCGCGTACTCACCGAATGCCGTCATGGCGCCGAGCAACACCGGATCGTCGGGATCGGTTCGACCGTCGCCCGCCATCATGTTGTCGGACCACTGGTAGAGCTGGAGACGGGCGTCAGGGTCGAGCCCGAGCAGCTCGGCGATGACGATGAGCGGGATGTGAATGGCCACGTCGCCGACGAAATCGACCTCACCCCGTTCGCCGATCTCGGCCGCCAACTGCCGGGAGAGGTCACGGACGTGGGGCATGATCTGGCGCACCTGCCGGGGGGTGAATCCCTTGTTGACCAGGCGGCGCACCCGGGTGTGTTCGGGGTCGTCCATGGCCAGCAACGACAGCTCCGATGCACCTTTGGGGCGCACACCCTGGGCGCTCGAATAGCGCTCGGGATGGCGGGAAATGTGCACCAGGTCGGCGTAGCGCGACACCACCCACAAGTCGTTGGGGTCGTCGCGGTACATCGGTTCTTCGGCCCGCAGCCAGGTGTAGGTGGACCACGGATCGTCGAACGTGCCGGAGTCGCAGAAGTCGAGAGGTTCCATGTCCCGAACTCTAACTCATTGAACGTTCGTTTAGTAGTCGATGCAAACTGGTAGTGCAGCGTCAGGCTGACGCTGTCGGTGCACAACCAGAACCATGGGGAGGGTCGCCGAACTGGTAGTGCCCCGTCAGGCAGGGCGCGTCGCGGCACGACCAGAACGATGGGGGGTGCGAACTGGTAGTGCAGCGTCAGGCTGACGCTGTCGGTGCACGACCAGAACGATGGGGGTGTCGGGCGTCTGGTCAGTACTGGACGATGGGGTCGAGCGTGCCGGCATGGGCCACCCAGGCCACCACGGCGTCGCGGCCCGGTTCGGGCCACGGCACCTCTTCACGCCGACAGACCACCGAACAGCGGGCGTACAGGCGGGCGGCGTCCGCACGGGCCAGGTCGACGACGCTGGCGACCTCGGCCCGGCGGAGCACGTCGGCTGCGCCCCCGTCGACACCGGGAACACGCATCAGGTCGGCCCGATGGACCCAGTCGATGATCAGTTGCAAACCAATACCGGTGTCCGATGCCAGCTGGAGACGGGCCGTCTTGGTGGCACCCCGTTCGAGCAGTTGAGCGGTCGTTGTCACACCGGCCAGGCGCAGCATCTTGGCCGACGCGGCATCGATGGCGTCGATGGCGGAGATCGGCCTGGTCGCAGGGTCGGTGATCGGCACACTTCCAAGACGCACGGAAGCCCGAAAAGGTCGCGAAGACCACCGATCACCCCGAAAACGCCAAGGGCGGGACGCCGGTTCGAATCGAACCAGCGTCCCGCCCGAAGGATCAGACGATGATCGGGGTGGCTACTCGCCGCCCTCGAGCAATTCGACCTCGACCGGCGTGAACCCGTCGCCGGTGCTGTCGACACCCTGTTCGTCGAGCAGTGCCAGCGCGGCGGTGGCGTACTCGGTCGTGAAGGCCGAGGCATCGGGGGCAGCGGTGATGAAATCAGCGGCCAGGGAGACCTCGACGGTCTGATCCCACAGAGCCTGGTCCATCATCCCCGCACCATTGGGGCTCGGCCAGATCAACTTGTTGATCTCGTTGAGCTGCCAGGTCTGGTGCGACCGACCCAGGGTGGTGCCGTTGTCGAGCACGATGTCGATGCACGGCTCGGCGTTGTCGCGACACCAGGCCCACCCTTCGACGGTGGCCGCGATGAGGCGGGTGGCGATGTCGCCGTAGGCCGGATCATCGGCCAGCCGAGTGGTGTCGGCCCAGAGCGCATCCTGGAGCATCCCGAAGCCCTCTTCTTCCCAGCTGATGGTGTTGAAGTCCTCTGGTTGGTAGAGCTCGCCGGTGTCGGGGTTGACGGTTTCGAGCACCTGGGCGTACTCGTTGTAGGTCATGGCCTGAGCCGCATCGATCTCGCCGCTCAGCAAGGCCAGCATGTCGAAATTCTGCTGGACGAACTCGAAATCGGTGCCCGCTTCGAGACCGGCACCCGCTGCGCCGGCGACCAACTCGAGCTCGTTGCCGAAGCCCCAGTTGCCCACCAGTCTGTCCTCGAGATCGGCGGGGCTGGTGATCCCCCGATCGGCGAACGACACCTGGAGGGTGCCCGAGCGCTGGAAGATCTGGGCGATGTTGACGATGTCGATCCCTTCTTCACGTGACACCAGGGCCTTGGGCACCCAGGCCACTGCGAAGTCAGCGGCGCCCGACGCCAGCTGCTGCTGGGGCACGATGTCGACGGCACCCTCGGCGATGGTGACGTCGAGACAGAAGGCCTCGTAGAGACCGGCGTCCTTGGCGGCGAAGTAGCCCGCGAACTGGGACTGCGCCACCCACTGGAGCTGCACCGTGATCGAGTCGACGGTTTCACAGTCCGCCGCCGCCACATCGGTGGCCTCGTCGGACATCTCCTCATCGGACATCTCCTCGTCGGTCATCTCTTCGTCGGACATCTCCTCATCGGACATCTCCTCGTCGGCGGCGCCTTCATCGGCCGCGGCCCCTTCGTCGGCGCCGGCCGTGGTGGTCGTGCCGTCGGTGCCACTCTCACCGTCGTCGTCACTTCCGCAGGCTGCGGCCACCAGCGCCAACACTGCCAGCACGGCGAACAGCCATCTCCAGGTCTTCCCCATCTTGGTTTCCCTCCTAAGTGGTGAAACGAGCCCCACGGCTCGTCGACCAACCTAATTGACCTGCACGCCGCCGTGTCGACGCGCGCCACAACCGCCTCAGTTGGAGGCGGCCGGTTTCCAGGGCATCAGCACTCGCTCGGCCACCACCGCCAGCACGAACAAGCCGAGGCCGACGGCGCTGCCCACCACGATGGCGGCCCACGCCACGTCGTAGCGGGCGAAGCTGGCGTTCTGGGTGATCACGGGGCCGATCCGATTCTGCGGCCCACCGAAGTACTCGGCCACGATGGCGGCAATCACACTCAGGGGGGCCACCACCCGCAGCGATGTGAGGAAGAAGGGCAACGCGTTGGGTATTCGGACCCGTCGCATGACCGTCCACTCCGAGCTGGCGTAGCTGCGCATCAGCTCGAGCTGGGCCGGCGCCACCTCGACCAACCCGCGGGCGGTGTTGATGAACACCGGGAAAAACACCACCACGATGACCACCGCCTGATTGCTGCGGGGATCGGTGATGCCGAACCAAGCGTTGAAGATGGGGGCCAGGGCGATGATGGGTGTGGCATTGAGGGCCACCGCCAACGGCGTGACGGCATCACCGAAGAGGCGGAAGCGGGTCGACAACAGGGCCATTACGACCCCGGCGATGACACCCACAACCAGTCCGGTGACCGCGATCTTGCCGGTCTCCCATCCGGCCCGCCACATCACCGGCCACTCGTCGGCCAGTGCCTGGAAGATCGACGAGGGCTTGGGCAGCAGGAACTCCTGGATGTCGAAGATGACCACCGCGGCCTCCCACGCCACGAGGGCCCCCAACCCCACGGCCAACGCCGGCCCGAAGGCCCGGATCGCCTTCACTCGCGGGCCTCCACCTGGCGCAGCGCATCGCGGATCTCGGTGGTCTTGGCGAAGAACTCCGGGCTCTGGCGAATCTGTGCGCTGCGGTCGCCCAGATCGACATCGATGATGGTGTGTATCCGGCCGGGGCGCGCCGACAACACCACCACGCGGCTCGACAGGTAGGCCGCTTCGGCAATGGAGTGGGTCACGAACACCACGGTGGTGCCCAAGGTCTCGTAGATCCGCAGCAGCTCGGTCTGCATGTGCTCGCGGGTCATCTCGTCGAGGGCGCCGAAGGGTTCATCCATCAACAACAAGCGCGGCTCGAAGGACAGCGACCGGGCGATGGCCACCCGCTGCTGCATACCGCCCGAGAGTTGGCGCGGATAGTGCTGGGCGAACTCCTTCAGCTTCACCAGCTCGAGCATCTCGGCCGACCGCTGGGCCCGGTCCTTCTTGGACCATCCCTTGAGCTCCAACGGCAGCTCGATGTTGGCGGCCACCCGGCGCCAGTCGAAGAGCCCAGCCTGCTGGAAGGCCATCGCGTAATCACCGTCGAGGCGGGCCTGGGCCGCCGACTTGGCGAACACCTCGATGGACCCCACCGTTGGTTCGATGAGGTCGGCCATGAGCCGCAGCAAGGTCGACTTGCCACACCCCGACGGACCGATGAGCGACACGAACTCGCCGTCGGCCACAGTGAGATCGATGTCGGCCAGGGCATGGACCTCGTCGCCGCTGCCGGCGTTGAACACCTTGTCGACATCGGAGACGGTCACAGCCGGGCTGGGATCGGGCTGGTTCATACGGCCTCCGCCGGTTGTTGGCCGCGGGTGAGGAGGCGCTCGACCAGGCTGACCAGTCCGAACACGACCAGGCCCAGACCGGCGGCGGCCAGCACTGCGGCATAGAGCTTCTCGGGACCGGTGCTGTAGCGGCTGGCGAAGTCGAGCACCACTCGGCCCAGTCCACCTTTCACGCCCGACGAGATCTCGCCGACGATGGCCCCCACCACACTGAGGGTGGCCGCCAGCTTGAAGGCCGGGAAGAGGTAGGGCCGGGCCGCCGGGAATCGCACCTTCATCAGGGTCTGGCGCCACGGCGCCGCGTAGGAACGCATCAGCTCGACATCGGCCTCGTCGGGTGACTGCAGCCCCCGCAGCCCGCCCACGGCCACCGGGAAGAAGGTGAGGTAGGCGGCGATGAGGGCCACCGCCTGGGTGTCGCTCAACCACGTGGTGCGGGCCCAGGTGACCACGATGGGGGCCAACGCGATGAGCGGGATGGTCTGGGAGATGTTGACCCAGGGCAACAGTCCCCGCTCGACGGCCCGCGAGCGCAGCATGGCCACCGCCAGGGCCAGACCGACCACCGTGCCGATGGCGAACCCGAGCGCGGCCTCCCGCAACGTGAACCATGCCGATTCGACCAGGAAGGACGCCAGGGTCTGGTCACGACCCCGCTGGACCGGCTCCCACAGGCTGTCCCAGATGTCGATGGTGGGCGGCATGGTGAGGTCGTCGGTGGGGACGGGAAGCCCCCAGTTGGTGCCGGGCCAGGTGTCGTCGGTCTGCTGACCCATCCACTTGTATCCCTCGTACAGGGCCACCACCACGACCAGCGCCAGTGCGGCCACCACGATCCGTCGCACCACGGTGGCCACCCGCAGGGCACCGGGACGAGCACGGACGGCATCAACACCGGCCGCATCGACATCGACCTCTGGGTCGGCTGTGCTCATGAAGCCGCGGTGACCGGTGTGCTCATCGAAGGGCGGGGATGATGCGCTGGCCGTAGGCGTTGAGGGTTTCGTCCTTCTGGTCGTGCATCAGGTAGATGGCGAACTGATCGACCCCGAGCTCCTCGAGCGCTCGCAGCCGTTCGATGTGGGCCTCTTCGGGCCCGAGGATGCAGAAACGGTCGATGATCTCGTCGGGGACGAAGTCGGTGTGGTCGTGGCCGGCCTTGCCGTGGCCGCTGTAGTCGTAGCCTTCGCGGCCCTTGATGTAGTCGGTCAACGCCTGGGGTACCGCGCCGCTGTCGCCGTAGCGCTCGACCAGGTCGGCCACGTGGTTGCCCACCATGCCGCCGAACCACCGGCACTGGTCACGTTGATGTTCGATGTCGTCGCCCACGTAGGCCGGGGCGGCCACGCAGATGTAGAGCTCGTCGGGGTCTCGCCCCGCCTCTTCGGCCGCTTTGCGCACGGCACCGATGGTCCATTCGGCCAGCGACAGGTCGGCCAGCTGGAGGATGAAACCGTCGGCCTGGCGGCCACACAGGGCCAGCGCCTTGGGTCCGTAGGCGGCCATCAGGATCTTGAGTTCGGAGCCATGCGACCACGGGAACTGCTGCTGGGTGCCGTTGTAGGTGACCTCCCGGCCCTCGGCCAACCCCTTGATGACCGTCATGGCGTCGCTGAGGGTGTCGAGTTTGTTGGGTGTGTGGCCCAGCACCCGCATGGCCGAGTCGCCGCGGCCGATACCGCAGATGGTGCGGTTGCCGAACATGTCGTTGAGGGTGGCGTACATCGACGCCGAGACCGTCCAGTTGCGCGTCCCCGGGTTGGTCACCATGGGCCCCACCACCATCTGGTTGGTGGACGAGAGCATCTGGCTGTAGATGACGTAAGGCTCCTGCCAGAGCACGTGGCTGTCGAACGTCCACCCGTGCGAGAAACCCAGGGTCTCGGCCTTACGGGCCAGATCGACGACCCGCCAGGCCGGCGGATCGGTCTGGAGCACCACTCCGAAGTCCATCATTGACGCCATCCTCTCGTTGCCTTCTGGCCCTTCGTTGACTACTGGTTGGTGGGGAATCCGAGGTCCACCGAACTGCCGGCCGGGTCGGGCCAACGGGAGGTGAGCACCTTGGGGCGGGTGTAGAAGTGGATCCCTTCCGGGCCGTAGATGGTGGTGTCACCGAATGCCGAGTCCTTCCAACCACCGAAGGAGTGATACCCGACCGGCACGGGAATGGGCACGTTGATACCCACCATGCCGGCATCGGCGTCCTCCTGGAACTGGCGGGCGGCGCCCCCGTCGCGGGTGAAGATGGCCGCTCCGTTGCCCCATCGGTTGTGAGCGATGAGAGCGGCCGCCTCGTGATAGGTCTCGACCCTGACCACACTGAGCACCGGCCCGAAGATCTCGTCGGTGTACACCGTCATGTCGGGGGTGACGTGGTCGAGCAGGGTCACACCCAGGAAGAAGCCGTCGCCGTCGAACGGGGCGTCGCGGCCATCGACCACCACCACGGCACCGTCGCGCTGGCCCTGGCCCACGTAGTCGGCCACCTTGTCGCGGTGGGCGGCCGTGATCAGCGGCCCCATCTCCGACGCGGCATCGGTGCCATCACCAATCGTGAGCTTCTCCATCCGCACCTTGATGGCATCGACCAACCGGTCGGCGACATCACCCACCGCAACCGCCACCGAGATGGCCATACAGCGCTCGCCCGCCGAGCCGTAAGCCGCCGACACCGCGGAGTCGGCCGCCAGGTCGATGTCGGCATCGGGCAACACCACCATGTGGTTCTTGGCCCCGCCGAGAGCCTGCACCCGCTTGCCGTGGGCGGTGCCGGTCTCGTACACGTACTTGGCGATGGGGGTCGAGCCCACGAAGCTCACCGCCTTGACGTCGGGGTGTTCGAGCAGGCGATCGACCGCCACCTTGTCGCCGTGCACGACGTTGAGCACACCGGGTGGGAACCCCGCCTCCTGGAACAGCTCGGCGATGAACAGCGGGGCCGACGGATCACGTTCGGACGGTTTGAGCACGAACGTGTTGCCACAGGCGATGGCGTTGGGGAACATCCACACCGGCACCATGGCCGGGAAGTTGAACGGCGTGATGCCGGCGACCACACCCAGGGGCCGTCGGACCGAGTACACGTCGACCCCACTGGAGGCCTGCTCGTTGTACGACCCCTTGAGGTGCTCGGCCAGACCGCAGGCGTATTCGATGTTCTCGATGGCCCGGGCCACCTCGCCCCCTGCATCGGAAAGCACCTTGCCGTGCTCGGCCGTGAGCCGGGCGGCAATGTCGTCGGCGTGGGCGACGAC
>JBPCTQ010000150.1:0-4307 GCA_051011595.1 Acidimicrobiales bacterium | reverse complement strand
GCCTCGAACCTCACCGCACCACGAACGTGCTCGGCCCGTTCACCGATCGGCTGGCCGGGGCCGAGATCGGTCACGAGCCGGGGGTGGTGCTCAGCCGGGTGGCCGGGCCCATCCCCGAGTCGTGGCTGCCGCCCGAAGGCGCCACCGTCGAGCTCTTCGACGGCGAGCGCTGCGAAGGGGAACCCATCGAGGTGTTGACCGGCCGCCGGCTGTTCAACGTCTGGTTCGCCGAGTCCTACCCCGCGGGGGTCGACAGCCTGTCGGTGCGACTGACGGTCACCGTCACACCCGACGTGTCGGGTCGGCATCGTCTCAACGCGCTGGGATTCGGCCATGCCGTGCTCACCATCGACGGTGAGCAGGTGGCCGACAACCAGGACAACGGCTTCGGCGCCGGCCTGGGCCGCCACGCGGGCGACGGCTTCTTCACCTTCGAAGCCGGGCGCAGCTACGAGATGGTGCTCGATCACACGCCGGTGCGGGCCGGGCAGTTCATCGTCATCACCGACATCGGGGCCGAGCTCGACGATGTCGACCCGGAAGCGATGCTGGTGGCCGCCGAGCAGGCCGCGGCCGCGGCCGATGTGGCTGTGGTGGTGGTGGGATCCACCGCCGAGTGGGAGAGCGAAGGCGGCGACCGCGAATTGATGATGTTGCCGGCCGGTCAGGACGACTTGGTCCGTCGGGTGGCGGCGGCCAACCCGAACTGTGTGGTGGTGCTGAACTGCGGTGCACCCATGGAGCTGCCCTGGCTCGACGACGTCGGCGCCTGCCTGTTGGTGTGGTACCCGGGCCAGGAAGCCGGCGAGACCATCACCGACCTGCTGCTGGGTGCCGCCGAACCGTCGGGCCGGATGCCCACCACCTGGCCTCGGTCCATGACCGACACCCCGGTGGTCGACAGCTATCCGGGAACCGACCTGGTCATGTCCTACGACGAGGGTGTGTTCGTGGGGTACCGCTGGTATGACCGAGAGGGGATCGAACCACTGATCCCGTTCGGTCACGGCGGGTCCTACACCAGCTTCGAGTGGGGGGACGACGTGATGTGGACCGACACCGCCGACTCGGCGTCGATGTCGCTGGGCATCGATGTCGTCAACTCCGGTGACCGGGCCGGCTCCGATGTGGTGCAGGTGTACGTGGCCCCCGTCGATCCGGTGGCCGAGCGGCCGGTGAAGGAGCTGGCCGGGTTCGCCAAGGTCACCCTCGAACCGGGTCAGGCCGAGCGGGTCTGGGTGACGCTGCGCGACCGGGCCTTCGCCCGCTGGGACGTCGACACCCACGATTGGGTGGTCGACCCCGGCACCTACGAACTGGTGGTGGCTCGCAGCGTCACCGACGAACACGCACGAGTGCCCGTCGAACGCTGAGCGAACCCTGTCAGTCGATACCGTCGAAGTTGGGCTCGCGTTTCTCGGCGAAGGCGGTCATGGCTTCGATGTTGGCCGGCGACCCCATGAGCACCGCGAAGGCGTCGTTCTCGCGTTGACGGGCGGCGTGCATTCCCTCCCGCATGGGCTCCACGATGGTGCGTTTGCAGGCCATCAGTGAGCTGATCGGTTTCGACGCCAGGGTGCGGGCGTGGGCCAACGTCACCTCGAGCAACTCGTCGGGCTCACACAACTTGAAGGCCAGGCCCATCTCCTTGCATTCCTCGGCGCTGATCCATTCCGAGCTCATGAGCGCCCAGGTCGCGTTCTGGCGACCGATGAGGGCCGGGAAGGTCGCGCTGCTGGCCAGTTCGGGGGCCACCCCCAACATGGTGAACGGGCATTTCAGCCGGGCCGACGTGGACATGAACACGAGGTCGGCCACCGCCAGCACGGTGGCACCGAAACCCAGTCCCATCCCGTTGACGGCCAGCACGAGCGGTTTGGGAAAATCGATGAGGATCTTCGACAGTCCGGGGAAGCCGTGTTCGGCGTCGTGGGTCTTGCCCATGGCCAGCTCGCCCATCTCGATCACGTCCTGGCCGGCCGAGAAGGCATCGCCGGTGCCGGTGAGCACCACCACGGCCACCGTCGGATCGTCGGCCGCGTCGAGGAAGGCGTTGGCCGTGGCGTCCCACATCTCGATGTTCATGGCGTTCTTGGCTTCGGGTCGCACCAGGGTGATGGTGCGCACACGGTGGTCGTCGGTGATCTCGATCATGGTTCTGTCCGAATCTCGCGGCGGTGGTGGTCGATCTTGGCGGGCCGCACGGCCAGCGAGCGAACTCGGCCGTCGGTCTTTGAGTCCCGTCGGCGCCGCGATGCTGAGCCGAGAGCGAGTCAAACGGTCGAGCCAGGTGTTACTGCGCTCTCATCGACGTAGCGCCGCACGTCTTGCACCACGGCCGGGTCCTTGCCGGTGGCTCCGGTCAGAATGAGCAATGCGTCGAAGACGACAGCTGTACATCTGGCGGGAATTGAACCGAACGACGCGCCGCTGGGCAGGAGTTCTGAGCCCCGGCGAAGAACTCGGTGAGGGCTTGAGTCGCCCAGCGAGTCCAAGTCCTGCGTGGAGTCGGCGGCACCGTCAGGCGTACTCGCCCCTCATTCCCCGGCACTCCACTTGTCAGTCAAGATGCGCACCTCTGTGAGGGCGGCTACGCAAAGACTGCTCCGTACAGACCGTTTGCGAGCAGGAGCCCACCAAACGCGACGCCCGCCAGAACGTAGAACCACTCCGAGCCGTCGGTCCATTCAGACCGTCGGCGGCACTTGAAGAGGGTCCAACCGAGAATCACGGCACCGAACACGATTGATCCAACGACTTCCTGAGTTGAGTCCGAGAACCCTCTGGTCGATGCCTGCATCACTATTCGAAACAATGCGACCCCCCAGCGATTGCGTACCGCGTTGTTCTACTTCGCCGTGTACGCCTTGGCCGAGATGACCAACCGCCCCGCGTCATCGACCGCGTATCCGACCATTGACTGTTGGGGGGATCCGTCTCTGCGGCCGGTGGCCAGCACACCCCACGTGTGGACGGTGAGGTACCGGTGGTGTCGGGGTCCCATTCGAAGGTCATGTCGGCTCCTCGATTCTCGGGTGGAGCTCTGACCACCCGCACTGGGGCCATCATGCATTGTCGGCTGATCGGCACGGGCGTGCACCCGGCATCGCCGTGAACTAGACAGCCACGCGGTCGACCCCAGGATTGCCGAGGAAGGTCAATGCCCAACACCCGCGAGTACCAGGTGGTCGGTGAGGACTTTCTCGATAGCGCCGCGACGACGGGAACGCTGCGTCAACTCATTCCGGCCAGCGCCGAAGAGACCTTCGCCGGCTTCGAGGACGCCGACGCATGGCCGGTGTGGCTCGATCCGGTGGACGAGGTGGTCTGGACATCACCACAGCCCTTCGGGGTGGGCACGACCCGCGACATCAAGGGCCGAACAGGTGTGATCTCCGAGACATTCTTCGCCTGGGAGCACGGGCGGCGTATGGGCTTCTATTTCGCGAGTGGCGCCGTGCCCGGTCTGGCCGCCTTCGCCGAGGACTGGGCGCTCACCCCCCGTGGCGTCGACGAGTGCGAGCTGGTGTGGCGCTACGGGTTCGAGTTCGCCGGTGCCTACAAGGTGCTGCGACCGGTGGTGGCCTTCGCCTTCAAGCGGATGGGCGCCAAGTCGTTGCGGCAATTGGCGCAATACATGGCCGACAATCGCGACCGGTACGCCTCGTAGGCTCGTTCCCTTGGACACCGTTGCTGTTGCCCGCGAACACATCCGTGACCTGGTGGCTCGCTACAACGCCAACGGTGATTCGGGTCGCTTTGCCCAGGTGCTCGACCTGTTCGCCGACGACGCGGTGATGGAGATCACCGGCGACGGGATCTATCGGGGCAAAGACGAGATCATGACGATCTTCACCGGAGCCCGGGATCGACTGACCGACACCACCGCCTCGTCGGGTTATCTCCGGCACTTCACCGCGACCCACCAGATTGATGTCCTCGACGAAACTCGCGCCAACGGCCGCTGCTATTTCTCCGTGCTCACCCCGATCGGCCTCGATCACTGGGGTCGCTACATCGACCGGTACACCCACGATGGCGAGCGATGGTTGTTCGCGGCCCGCACGGTGACGGTGGACGGCTACGCCGCCGGTTCGTTGTACGCATAGCCGCGGGCGCCGGTCACCTGGTCCGATTCCGGCGGTTTCCCGGGTGGTTCAGCTCGCCGCGAACCCCCATCCGCACGCCCGTCCCGCGTGTTGCCCAGGGTCGAAGGTCTTTGCTCAGCCCACCACGCCGGATTGTCGTAACCCGGCGATCCGTTCCGAGTCGTAGCCCAGCTCGGCCAGCACCTCGTCGGTGTCGTC
>JBPCTQ010000149.1:0-11816 GCA_051011595.1 Acidimicrobiales bacterium | reverse complement strand
CACCGGCGGTGTGGGCCGGCCCGACTTCGTACAGGGCGACCGGTCGACCGCCGGCGTCGAGGTCGAGGCGCTCGGTGAAGGTGCGGGTCGGTGGGGTGCTGGTGATGTCGTCGAAACGGAACGGCCCGAACGCCGCCGCCAGGTATTGATCGAGCGGTTCACCGAAACCGCCGGCGGTGAGGGCCGCCAGGGCGGCGGGAGGCAGGTTCTCCATCTCGGCCCGGGCTGCCTCGGAACCGATGATCTCGGCGCCGGTGACCAGCTCGTTGCCGTAGCAGTGGTCGCCGTTGGCGTGGGTGTTGACCAACGTGGTGATGGGAGCACCGGCGGTGACCGTTTTCATGGCGTCGAGCATGGCCGCGGTGAGGGTCAGGTCGAAGAGGGTGTCGACCAGGATCGACTCGCCATCGCCCCGGGCGATTCCGGCGTTGGACCATCCCCACCCGCCGTCGGCCTGCATGAAGGCGTGTACCCCGTCGGCGACCTCGACCAGGCCGGTGCGGTAGTCGCGGTTGTTGAGCTCGATCCCCATGGCCGTGACCCTACGCGGTGACCTGGACCCCCGCTCCCGGCCCCCACCAACCCGCTTCGCTCCCCGGGCCCCGCCCAAAAGCCGCTTCTGGTAGTGCAGCGTCAGGCAGGGACTGACGCGGCACTACCAGAACGAAGTGGTGAGGGAGGGGGCTAGGGTCGCGGCATGGCACGAATCGATGTTCCCGATGGGCCCGGGCTCGAGCGCGAACGGGTGTGGGCCCACTCCCTCACGTTCGGACTGGCGGCCAAGGCCGTCTCCGACGTCGTGTACGAACAGGCCAGCTTCAGTTCGCGCGAACGTGAAGTGGCCCGCATGCGCATCGCCCAGATCAACGACTGCCACATTTGACTCAACACTCGATCTGCATCGGCGATGCAGGACGGATTCGGCGAGGACCTCTACGAAGCGGTCCAGCAGTGGCGTGACACCGACGGCTTCACCGAACGCGAGCGGTTGGCCGCCGAGTATGCCGAGCGATTCGCACTCGACCACACCAATCTCGACGACGAGTTCTGGGCCCGTATGCGGGCCTCGTACACCGACGCCGAGATCCTCGAGCTGTCGATGGCCATTGGTACCTTCATCTCCCTCGGTCGCACCCTCGCCGTGCTCGATGTGGCCGACGAGTGTGAGTTGAACTGGGCGCCGGGCGACGCGCCGCCGACATGAACCTGCGCGACCTGGCCGCCAACGCGGCTCGCACCAGTGCCGGCGTCTGGCAAGGCGTGGCCAATGCCATCGACACCGCACCTGCGGCATCGGCTGCGACCGCCGAGCCGGTGCGTCCCGAGGCCCGGGCGCCGGACGGTCGGGCCGAGGCCATGGTGGCCTCCGGTGACGCCATGCTCGTGCCCATCGACAGCTGGACCCGCATCGTCGACCAACTGGCCAACCTGCACCAGGCCGGCCAGGAGTTGGCCGAGGCCCGGGAACGGGCCGCCAAGGCCGAGACCGAGGCTGCCTTCCTGCGTCAACAGTTGGCCGACTCCAGGAAGGGGCGCCGCCGAACCGGCGAGTCGGATCGATCAGCGGCGAGCGAACCGCCCGATGTCGATCTGAGCGACCCCGACGTCTCCATCAAGCCGGCGGCCCATCGGCGGGCAGCCGGGTACGCCGACCGCACGGCACGAAAGGCGTTGTTGTGGATCGGCCGGTGACCGCACCACCGACCTGACCTCGACGCCGTTCAGGCCGACCACGGCGGAGGGCTCAGACCCACCAGGCGGCCCGCCGGTCGAACGGCACACTCCACCTCGGAGCCGTCGGGCAGGCGCAGGCGAACCCGTTTCCCGGAGAGCCCCCACAGCAGGTAGTCGCTGTTCAACACCCGACCGCCCCAACCGGCATCGAAGCGTTCGTCGACCTCGTCGGTGAGATCCACCCGGGCCTCACCGATGTCGCCGGCGTCGGTTATCACCCGAACCGGCCCTGTGTAGTGCATCGACCCCAGTGTGGTGGGTGAGCAGGGGGTATCGCCCACTCCCGGTCATTCGACCCGATCGGCGCTTCTGCCGCGAAGTTTCTCGGTCCCCATTCGGCCTCGACTTCGAAGAAGTGGGATCCTCGCCGCCGTGCCCGTTCGTACCACGGTCCCTTCGACCGACGATGTGATGCTGGCTGTCCACGACTTCGGCGGGGACGGACCGGATCTCATCCTCTGTCACGCCACCGGCATGCACGGCATGGTCTGGGCGCCGGTGGTGGAGTTCCTGATCGACCGTTTCCGATGTGTGGCCTTCGACTTCAGAGGCCACGGCGACTCCACCATGCCCGAATCCGGTTCGATGGCCTGGACGGGAATGACAGAAGACCTGGCTGCCGTGGTTGATGCCATGTCGGGTTCGGGTCCTCGCCATGGCGCCGGTTGGTCCATGGGCGGTTGTGCCCTGATCCGGGCCGGTATCGAGACGCCCGGACTGTGGCGGTCGGCGTGGGTGATGGAACCGATCATCTTCAGCGCCATACCGGTGGCCGCAGTGGGCGAGTCCCGCGGGAACCTCATGGCCCAAGCGGCTCGGCGACGTCGGGAGGTGTTCGCCGACCGGGACGAAGCCTTCACCAACTATGCGTCGAAGCCCCCTTTCTCGCACGCCACGCCGACCGCGCTGCACGCCTACGTCGACCACGGATTCGAGGACCGCCCCGACGGCTCGGTTCGTTTGAAGTGCCGAGGTGAGACCGAGGCTCGGGTGTTCGAGCAGTCGGTCACCGACACCGCCGATCGGCTGGCGGAGTTCCCAGTTCCGATGACGGTGGTGGCTTCCGGTGACGGAATGCCGCCGGCGCTGGTTGCCCCCGAGGTGGCCGATCAGTTGCCGGGTGGTGCGCTCGAGCGGATGGACGACTTGTCCCATTTTGCTCCCATGGAGGACCCCGCCCGGGTGGCGGCCAGCATCGTGGCCGCGCTGTCATGAGTGACGAAGCCCGTCAATGGTTGGGTCTCGAGGCCACGCACAACCCGTTCCGTTGGAACCTGCCGATCACTCCCGGCATCTGCACCGGGCACCGATTCCTGTTCGGCGGCTGTGGCCTGGGGGCAGCCATCGCGGCGCTGGAGGGCACCACCGAACGGCCGGTGGTGTGGGCGACGGCCCAGTACCTGTCGTATGCGCCGGTTGACCAGGTGCTCGATCTCGACGTGGTGGTCGCGGTCGAAGGCCGCAAGACCACCCAGGCGCGCGTCACCGGTCACGTCGGCGGCACCGAGATACTCACCGTGAACGCGGCCCTCGGCGGACGGGAGTATCCCGTCGAGACCCGTTTCCCCGAGATGCCGGCCGTGCAACCGCCCGAAGACAGCCCGGTGCGCGAGCCGTTCAGTGATGCCGACAGTCTGTCGAACCGGCTCGACCAGCGTTGGGCCGTGCCGGTGGGCGACCCGCCCGGTCAGGGGCCGACCCTGTTCGGACCGGGGCGTACTGCGGTGTGGACTCGTATGCCGGGGCTGGCCGATGGTTCGGGCGCCGGCCTCGCCGTGCTGGGTGACTTCGTTCCCATGGGAATCAGCACCGCCATCGGGCGTCCGACCATGGCCAACAGTCTCGACAACACCCTGCGGGTGTTCGCGGTGGCGCCGTCGGAGTGGTTCCTGCTCGACATCAACATCGAAGGAGTGGCCCGCGGCTTCGGTCACGGCTTCGTGCACATCTGGAGCCAAGACGGTGTGTTGGCGGCCATCGGCAGCCAATCGGCCATGGTTCGGCAGCGACCGGGCGACGATTGGCCTCCCCCCAGCCGCACGGCCTGAGTCGCCGCGGTACGGGCCGGCGACGGCGGTTCCGAGGATCCAACCGTCACCGACCCGTCCCGGTCGGACACCGTCCGCCGAGCGGCATCCGTGGAGGGGACATCTCTGCGGGGGCTGTATCCCCGAAGGGCATATGTCCGCAGACACTCACTACCGACGCCGGTGATGTGGGGTTGGTTCGGTTGGTGGAGCGAGTTCTTCGGAGCGTCACCGATCGGCGCGGGAAGCCAGCATCGACTCGCTGAGCTCCCACAGTCGCTCCGCCGCCGCCGGATCGACGGCATACGGTTCGTATCCCAGGCCGGCGCCGGCCCGGTCGCTCGGTTCGGCCACCGCGCAGTCTTCGCAGTACACCCCACCGTGGCCGGTCAACGACGGGGCGGTGGCGCACCACAGGGTGGTGGCGGCGCCGGCGGCCACCGACTTGGAAGTGATACCCGGCCCATCGGATGATGCTGCGGTTTTGGTGGTCAGCTCAGCGATGTCGGCTTCGGTGAGGTGACGGCCCAGGGCCGTGAAGATCATGCCGGGCATCACCGCGAAGGCGTCCACCCCCCGAGGACCGAGACGGGCCTGGAGACCGACAACATGCAAGACGTTGGCGGTCTTGGCCTGGCCATAGGCCGCCCACTTGTCGTAGGGCCGTTCGGAGAAGTGAGGATCGTCCCACACGATGTCGGAGGCGCGATGGCCGGCCGAGCTGAGGTTCACCACCCGGCTCGGCGCAGCCGCCACCAACAGGGGGGTCAGCCGGTTGGTGAGGGTGAAATGACCGAGGTGATTGGTGGCCAGCTGGAGCTCGTGGCCATCGACGGACAGCTCGAAGTCGCACCCCATGATGCCGGCGTTGTTGATGAGCAGGTCGAGGCGGTTGTGGCGCCCGGCGAACGATGCAGCTGCGGCCTCCACCGAGGACTGGTCGCTCAGATCGAGCTGCAGGACTTCGACTTCGACGGGGCCGGCCGATGACAACTCGGCGGCGGCCGAGGCCAGCCGCTCGGCATCTCGCCCGGCAATGGTCACCGCCGCACCGGATGCGGCGAGGGCCCGGGCCGTCTCGCGACCGAGTCCCCGGTAGCCGCCCGTGACCACCGCCACCGTGTCGGTGAGGTCGATGTTCGCCATGACGTCTTCGCTGGTGCTGCTGGAGCCGAGTGGCATGGGGCCTCCGATTGGCGGGCACCGTACTGGTGTAGATCGGGCCGGGCCAGTAGAACACCACCGATGAGCGAGCTCGATCCCCGCACCCCGGTCGTGGTGGGGGTCGGTCAGGTCACCGTCCGCGACGGCGGGGCTGACCTGGATCGCACCGCGCTGGTGATGATGACCGAGGCCGTCGAGGCGGCCGGCCACGATGCCGGAACCCTCGCATTGCTCGCCCAGGCCCAGCTCTGGATCGCGTCGGCCGGGGTGTTCGGGTATCGCGATCCGGCTCGCGATGTGGCCGAGCGGTTCGGGGCCGAAGCTCCTCGCTGCCTGCTGACCAACTTCGGCGGCAATCAACCCCAGGCGGCGGTGGCGTACGTTTCGAGCCAGATCCAGGCCGGTGCGCTCGACGTCGGGGTGGTGTTGGGCGGCGAAGCGGAACGGAACCGACGGCTAGTGGCCGCCACCGGCGACCATCTGGATTCGCGGGGCGACGAGCGGGAGCGGGCCCCGAAGTTCGGCAGCGAGAGTCCCATTCCCGGAACGCTCGAGCTCGAGGTCGGCGCCGGGGCCCCGGTGGTGGCCTATGCGTTGTTCGAATCGGCCTTGCGGGCGCGGCACGGCGAGACGCTGCCCGAGAACGAGGCGATCCTGTCGAGCCTGTGGGCCGAGTTCAGCGACGTTGCCGTCGATAATCCCTTCGCCTGGAATCGCGCTCGCGTCGACGCGGCGGCCATTGGCACGCCGACGGCGCAGAACCGGATGGTGTCCTACCCGTACACCAAAGCGATGTGCGCCAATCCCCAGGTCGACATGAGCGCGGCCGTCGTTGTCTGTTCGATCGAGCGGGCCCGTGCGCTCGGAGTGCCGCCCGAAAAGTGGGTGTTCCCCCACAGCAGCGCGACCGGCTTCGACACCGTCGAACTGCTCCACCGCGATGATCTCGCCCGACCTCAGGCCATCGCTCCGGTGGCGGCGGCCGCCCTGGCCCACGCGGGGATCTCGGCTGACGACATCACCGAAGTCGATCTGTACGCCTGCTTTCCGTCGATCGTGCGCATCACCGCCGAGGCACTCGACCTGGCCGTGGACCGGCCGCTGACGGTGACCGGCGGGCTCAACTTCGGTGGCGGCCCCCTCAACAACGCCACCCTGCACGCGGTGGCGGCCATGGTCGAGCGCCTGCGAGGCAACGACGGCACCTACGGGCTCGTTCACGGCAACGGTGGGGTGGCCACCAAACACTCCATCGGCATCTACGGCCCCAACCCGGCGGCGACGGCGTTTGCCGACCTCGACGCCCAACCGGAGATCGACCTGCGGTCGCGGGTGCCCGAACCCGATCACGCGGGCCCTGCCACCATCGCCGCGTGCACCGTCATCCACGACCGTGAGGGGCCCGAGGCCGCGTTGGCGGTGCTCACCACGCCCTCCGGCACCCGCTGTTTCGCCCGATCGAACGATGAGGCGGTGATGACGGCGCTGGCCGAATCGGAGTACGTCGACCAGCCGGCCCAACGCACGGCGGCCGGCGAACTCGTGCTGGACTGAATCATCACCCGCCGGAAGGACCTCCCATGGCCATGACCATCGTTCGCTTCAACTGCGTCCAGGAGACCCTCGAGCCGCGTGAGATGTCGGATCGCTACCAGGCCTTCGTGGAGATGTCCGCGTTCGCCGAAGAGCGGGGGTTCAGCCAGATCCATCTGGAGGAACACCACGGTGCCGAAAACGGGTGGAGTCCATCCCCGCTGTTGATGGCCGCAATGGTGTTCGCCCGCACCAAGACCATCGCCGTCGACATCGGGGCCCTCCTCGTGCCCCAGCACGACCCGGTTCGACTGGCCGAGGACATCGCCGTGCTCGACCTGGTGAGTGGAGGCCGTCTCAGCATCACCACCGGCCTCGGCTACCGACCGAGCGAATACCACCTGCTCAGTCGGGAGTGGACCCGCCGAGGCAAGCTGCTCGACGAGGCGCTGGAGATCATGCTGACCGCGTGGACCGGCGAACCCTTCGAGTACAAGGGTGAAACCGTGCAGGTGTCTCCGGTTCCCGTCACCCGTCCGCATCCGACGATTCTGGTGGGTGGTGGAAGTCCGGCGGCCGCCAAACGGGCCGCCCGTTTCGGGCTGCCGTTCATGCCCGACGGGCAGTTCCCGGAGCTCGAATCGTTGTACAACAGCGAGCTCGAGCGACACGGCAAGACCGGGTTCTGCCTCATGCCACCGGCCCGGTCGGAGATGGTGTTCGTCACGGAGGATCCCGACCGAGCATGGGCCGAGCTGGGGCGTTACTTCATGAACGAAGCCGCCACCTACAGCGCATGGCGAGAAGCGGGCGGGGTGGGCAAGTCGTCGGTCACCTCGGCATCGACCACGGTCGAAGAGCTGCGAACCGAGGGCATCTATCGGGCGGTCACCCCGGACCAGCTGGTCGCCGAGTTGACCGAGAGCCCCATGCCGGTGGTGGTGCTGCATCCGCTGGTGGGAGGCATGCCGATCGAGCAGGGATGGACCTGCATGGAGCTCTATGCCAACGAGGTGCTCCCCCGGTTGTGAGGGCGCCGTGGGCGTGATCGACGGTGAGGGTGCCTAGAGCCGCTGCAGCAGTGTTCCGGTGCCGAGCCCTCCGCCACAACACATGGTGACGAGGGCGTGTTCGGTGTCGGAACGGTGCAGTTCGTGCACGGCCTTGGTGGTGAGGATGGCGCCGGTGCCGCCCAGGGGGTGACCCAGTGCGATGGCCCCGCCATTGGGATTCACGGTGTCCATGTCGGGCTTGAGCTCCTGCTCCCAGGACAACACCACCGATGCGAAGGCTTCGTTGATCTCGACCACGTCGATGTCGCCCATGGTCATGCCGTTGTTGTCGAGCAGCTTGCGGGTGGCGTCGTGCGGGCCGGTGAGCATGAGAACAGGGTCGGACCCCACCAGGCAGCTGTCGACCACTCGGGCGAGGGGAGTGAGGCCGAGTTGGGATGCCTTCTCGGCCGTCATCAACAACACCGCCGCCGCGCCGTCGCTGATCTGGCTCGACGAACCGGCCGTGTGCACCCCGTCTTCGCGGCCCACCGGTTTGAGGCCGGCCAGGCCCTCCAGCGTGGTGTCGCGTAGGCCACCATCGCGGCTGACGGTGACGGTCTCCCCGGTCTCCTTGCCGTCGTCGTCGAGAACGGGCGCCTCGATGGGCACGATCTGGGTGCCGTAGGCGTCTTCGGCCCAGGCTTTGGCGCCCAACTCCTGGGACCGCAGGCCGAAGGCGTCGCAATCGGCCCGGCTGATGCCCCATTGGTCGGCGATGCGTTCGGCTCCCTCGAACTGGGACGTCCACTCGTAGTGCTCCCAATAGCGGGAGTTGACCGGTACACCGACGTTGGGGTCCTTGGGGATGGTGGCCCCCATCTTCACGGCACTCATCAGCTCGACGCCACAGCCCACGGCCACGTCGACCACACCGGCCTTCACCAACGAGTAGGCCAGGTTGGTGGCCTGTTGGCTGGATCCGCACTGGGCGTCGACCGTGGTGGCGGCTACCTCGAGCGGGAGACCGGCGGCCAACCACGCATTCCGGGCGGTGTTCATGGCCTGCATGCCGACCTGGCCGACACAACCGCCGACCACCTGGCCCACCTCGAGCGGGTCGATGCCCGATCGCTCGATGAGCGCCTTCTGGACATCACCCAGCAGGTTGATGGCATGCATCGACGACAACTCGCCGTTGCGCCTCCCCACTGGTGAACGGACGGCTTCGACAATCACGACATCAGACATGGGATCACCCTAGAACGGGGTCGGTGTGTATTGCGAAGGGAGCGTGCGGCGGCGGGGTCGCCGGGGCTCGTGGGGGAGGCTGGCGGGCCGGTCAGGCCAGGGTGAGGGCTGCGTCGCCGAAGCTCACGCTGAAGCGCACACACCAGATCACCACGGTGTCGTAGACGCTGAGGTCGACGTCGGCGTCGAGTTCGTAGTTCTGGTTGCCGATGTTGCCTTTGAGGTTGCCCAGGTCGATGAAGCCGTTGTCGACGTCACCGTCCGCCACCAGATAGACGTTGAGATCGGGACCGTTGTCGGTGGCGAAGTCCTCGAACCGGAGGAAACGGGCGTCGGAACCGTCGGTGATGACCGACGCCGTGCCGGATGTGGGATGGGCCCGCCCTTCGAAGTCGCCTCCGGCCAACGTGACCACGGTGGGTTCGCCGGCCGGGTCGGTCTCCGGGTCCGACGGGATCGCCTCGCCCTGGCCGGCCGACGGATCGACGTCGTCGGCATCGCCTTCGGCCGCTGGTGGTGCGGGGTCGTCGGCAACGGCGGCGGCGCTGGTGGCGAAGGGATTGGCCTCGTCGACCTTGTCGTCGATGAACAGGAACTGCACCCCGAAGTACCCGAAGGCCAGCCAGGCGAGGATGGGGGTGAGCACCAGCGCCGCGATGAGGGCGATCCGGAGCTTCTTTCGTCGCCGGGGAGACTCCTCGGGATCGGCCGGGGCGGTTTCGGGTTCGGGAGTGACGGTGGTCATGGTGTCCTCGAGAGGGAGTGGAGAAGCGAGCGTGTTGCTCTACTCAACGGTGCCGGGCTCGGAGTGGTTCCCGGGCATCTGGTCGGCTGCCGTAGCCGTGGTGGCGGTCAACCGAAGGTAGCGCTCGAAGGGCGGGTTCGATCCAGAGCAGGTCGGCGAACCAGCACCGCCACCAGCACGGCGAGCAGGGCCGATCCCAGCAACAGGTTGGCAGGGACAACACCCAGCCCGGCTCGGTCGACCTGCTGCCCCACGGCTATGGCCGCCAGCCCGAACGAGATTCCCGAAGCCGATAGGGACCAGCCCACAACCAAAGGAGCTCGGGAGGGCCCCACCATCTCCGGAGTCAGCAGCATCAGGGCCGGGAAGATGCCGGCCAAGCACAGGCCCAACAGGATCAGCCCGACCACCGCGCCACCCCGTCCGCCGACCGCGATGAGTCCGCAAGCGACGATGGAGCCCACCGAACCCGACACCAGCACCCGCCGAGGGCGGACGGTGCTGCCGAAGAGGCCGAGGGCCACCCGGCCGATCGTGAGCGCGCCCCAGTAGCCGGCGATGGCGAACCCGGCCGCACTGTGGGACAGGTCGTGTTGGTCGGTCAGGAAGCTGACCCCCCAGGCTCCGGCGGTGGCCTCGACAGCGACATAGATGGCGAACGTGCCCAGGATCAACGCGGTGGCCGACCCGAAGGCACCGTTGGTTCGTTCGCTCGGGTGATCCTCGGCCGGTGGTGGTCGGTGATCGGGGCCGATCGACCACACTGCCACCAGCAGCACCGCGTCGACGGCGACGAGGGCCCAGTACGCGCCTCGCCACGTCGACAGCGCCGCTGCGGCGACGGCCAGGGGCGGGCCCAGGGTGGTGCCCACCCCGAAGAACGCGTGGAGCAGGTTCATCACCCGAGGCCCGCGTGTGCCGGCCCAGACGTTCAAGGCCGTGTCGAGTGGACCGGCGCCGCAACCGACCAGGAAGCCGGCGAGGACAACAACGGGGAAGGTGGGGCCCAGTGCGTACAGGGTGAGCCCGACCATGGCCACGGCCAGCCCTCCGCTGGCGGTGACCCGCACTCCCACCCGCGACACAGCGGCACCGGCGGGAGCCGAACTGAGCAGGTAGCCGGCGGTGTAGCTCACCAGCAGCCATTGGAGATCGCCGATCGATCGATCGAGATCGGCCGCCATGTCGGGCCACGCCGTCGCCACCACGGCCTCGGGCAGCCCGAGCGCCACGAACGAGGCGAAGGCGACAAGGGCGGCCAGCCGACCCCGGTTCACGGCCGATCCAGGGCCAGACGGCGGACGGCTTCGGTGATGTCGTCGGCGGCACCGGCGAACGAGAATCGAACCTGGTGGTGGCCGCGAGCAGGATCGAAGTCGATACCCGGCGTGGCCGCCACCCCGAGCTCGTCCAGCCAGCGGGCGCACAGGGCCACGCTGTCGTCGGTGAGATGGCTCACATCGGCGTAGGCGTAGAAGGCCCCGTCGGCCGGTGCCACCTGGTCGAATCTGGCCGCGGCGAGGCCGTCGAGCAACAGGGTGCGGTTGATTCGGTAGCGGGCGACGTTCTCGGCCAACTCCTCGTGGCAGTCGAAGGCGGCCACCGCGGCGTGCTGGCTCAACGTGGAGGGGGCGATGTAGAGGTTCTGGGCGAGGCGCTCGACGGAGCTGGCGAGCGACGGCGGCACCACCAACCAACCCAGGCGCCAGCCGGTCATGGAGAAGTACTTCGAGAAGCTGTTGACGACAATGGCGTCGATGTCGTGGGCTGCGGTCGTGGCGGGGTCGGTGAAGGTGATGCCGTGATAGATCTCGTCGGAAATGAGGCGGACACCGTGGCGTCGACAGTGCTCGCCGAGCGCGGTCAGGTCGTCGGCCGGCAACATGGTGCCGGTGGGATTGGAAGGGCTGGCCACCACGATTCCTGCGAGCGGCCCGACCTGATCGAGGTGTTCGGGTGTGGGTTGGAAACGGGTCGACGCATCCAAGTCGATCGACACCACCTCGATGCCGAAGGCCTCGAGCATGTTGCGATAGCAGGGGTACCCCGGTGCGGTCACCGCCACGCGGTCGCCGACGTCGAACGAGGCCAGGAAAGCCAGCACACACCCGGCCGAGGCTCCGGCGGTGACCACGATACGACCGGGGTCGATGTCGGCGCCGTACCAGTCGTGGTAGTGGGTCGCGATCCTTTGGCGCAGCGGCTCGATGCCCGCGGCCACCGAGTAGCCGAGCACATCGGCATCGATGGCCTGATGGGCGGCGGCCCGAACACCAGCGGGGGCGGGGGTGCTCGGTTGGCCCACCTCCAGGTGCAGTACCTCAGCGCCCCGCTCGACCCGTTCCTGGGCGGCGCGCATCACCTCCATGA
>JBPCTQ010000148.1:0-4824 GCA_051011595.1 Acidimicrobiales bacterium | reverse complement strand
ACGAAGTCGGCACCGAGCACCCGGAAGGCATCGTCGCGGTCGGAGAAGTAGTCGAACAGGGGGGTGTAGGTGCGGCCTACCAGATCGGCGCCGCGGACGGTGCCGTGGACGGTGGCCTCGCCGTACTGGGCGGCGTAGGCGGGCAGGGCGTCGCTGCCGATGACCACATACGTGCCGTCGTCTTCGACCAGCGAGTACTCGACATCGGGACCCACGGCCAGGGCCAGGTTGGAGGGCAGGGTCCACGGGGTGGTGGTCCAGGCCAGGATGCGCATGGGGCCGGGGTCGCCGTCGGCGGGGGTGAGGTCGAAGGCCACGGTGATGGCCGGGTCCTGGCGGGGCCGGGTGGCGTCATCGAGGCGGATCTCGAAGTTGGACAGGGGGGTCTCGGCCCCCCACGAGTACGGCATCACCCGGTACGCCTCGTAGACCAGGCCCTTGTCGTAGAGCTCCTTGAACGCCCACATGACCGACTCCATGTCGGGCAGATCCATGGTCTTGTAGTCGTTCTCGAAGTCGACCCAGCGGGCCTGGCGGGTGACCGTCTCCTCCCACTCGGACGTGTAGCGCATGACCGATTCACGGCACGCATCGTTGAACCGGGCGATACCCAGTTCGGCGATGGCGGCGTGGCCCGACACACCGAGCTCCTTCTCGGTCTCCATCTCGGCCGGCAGGCCGTGGCAGTCCCAGCCGAAGCGGCGGTCGACCTGGTAGCCCCGCATGGTCCAGTAGCGGGGCACGACGTCCTTCACGAAGCCGGTCAGCAGGTGGCCGTGGTGGGGTAGGCCGTTGGCGAACGGTGGCCCGTCGTAGAAGACGAACTCGTTGTCGTCGGGGCGCTGGTCGATCGATGCCTGGAAGGTGCCGTCGGTTTCCCAACGGTCGAGAATGCGGCGTTCGATGGCCGGGAAATCCGGCTTGTCGACAGCAGGGTACGGACCATCGGTGGCGGCACTCATAGATCAGCAGGCTACCGGGGGCGCCTCAGCGCGCTGTGGAGGTTTCAGCCCATGATCTCGCCGGCGTTGACCATGAGGGTCTGGCCGGTGATGGACCGGGCCCGGTCCGAGCAGAAGAACAGGGCCGCTTCAGCCACGTCTTCATCGGCGGGGATGTGGTCGAGCACCATGCGCTGCATGATCTCGGCCTTGATGTCGTCTTCGGGCACCCCGCGCTCGCCGGCCTGCCACTGCACGTAGGCCTGCACGGGCGGGCCCCACATCCAGGTGGGGATCACCGTGTTGACCCGGATACCCAGCGGACCCAGCTCGGCGGCCAGGTGCACCATGGCCGACTCCATCGCTCCCTTCGACGCGGCGTACGCGGTCTGGAGGATCTGGGCCAGGTGGGCCGACTGCGACCCGATGAGCACCACCGATCCGCCGCTTCGTTGTTCCATGACCGGCGTGACAGCCTGGATCAGCCGCAGCGGGCCGGCCACGTTGATGCGGTAGGTCGATTCGAAGGCGTCGAGATCGGCCCCCACGATGCCGCCCATGACCGAGTCGATGGCGGCCACCTGGACCAGGGCATCGATGCCGTCGAAGTGTTCGGTGGCGGTGGCCACCAGATGCTCGCCGGCTTCGGGATCACCGACATCGATGGGGCACGGCACCACCCGCCGGCCGGAGGGATCGAGTTCGTTGGCCAGGTCGACCAGCTTGGCCTCGGTACGGGCCGCGATCACCACGTTGGCGCCGTCGCGCAGCGCGCCGGTGGCGATCTCGCCGCCCAGCCCCGGGCCCACCCCGATCACGGCAACTGTCTTGTCCTGCAACATGGGGCGGACCATAGACGCGGAGAGACCCGCCGCCGAAGCGACGGGTCTCTCCCGCTTCCTTGGGGAAGTACTGCTGATCTAGAGCCAGCTGCGCTTGCGGCCCATGTCGGCGAACACCATGCCGACGCAGAGCACCAGCAGGCCGCTCAGGATCTGGACGTAGAGCATGCCGGGGCCGGTGTTGGGCAGCTCGGGCCGACCGTTGTTCATGTGGGTGTCGTCACCATCGGTGGGGGTGCCGTCGTCGGTGGGTTCGGGCGTCGTGGTGGTGGGGGTGTCGTCCTCACCGTTGCCGTCGTCACTCGTGGGGACGGTTGTGGTCGGCACCGTGGTGGTCGGTGTCGTGGTGGTGGGGACGGTGGTGGTCGGTGTCGTGGTGGTGGTCGTCTCGTCGTCGCTACCGTCGTCGCTGGAGTCGTCGGTCTGGTTGCCGTCGTCGGTGCTGACGTCATCACCGTCGGAGCTGTCATCGGTGCTGTCGTCCGAGCTGTCGTCGGTGCTGCCGTCATCGACCGGTCCGTCGTCAGAGCTGTCGTCGGCGTAGCCGTCGTCGCCGCCTCCGTCATCGCTGCTGTCGGGTTCGCAGTCCCGCACGAAGGTGGTGTTCAGCAACACCTCGCCGCCCACCACGGTGGCCGACATGGTGTAGGTCTGGCCTTCGACCGCGGCCACCAGTGCCCGCTGGGTGGAGCCCGGGGCCACCGACAGCGCCGAGGTTGTGCCGTTGATCACCACGTTGACCGTGGCCGGTGACGACCCACCGTTCTGGACGACCACACCAACGGTCTGGCTCGAACAGAAGTTGGACACCGACGCCGACAAGGCCGAGGTGGCCGACGAGAACGTGGCGTAGGTGACGCTGATCACCAGTGCCAGAGCCACCAGTGCGGTGACGGCCAGCAGCCGGCGATCGGGTCGGACGGGTATTGAGTTGCGGTCCATGACTGCGGAGAGTACGAACCGATCCCCGGCCCGATCATGGGCTCGACGGCCCGAACCGGTGGGCCGTTGGGCTCAAACTGTTCAAGATCGGGCGGGCCAGGCCGACCCACCGGCGGTCAGTCGAGGAGCTCGGCGACCAGGGCCCGCACTCGGCGATCGATCTCGTCGCGGATGGGGCGGACCGCCTCCACTCCCTGACCGGCGGGGTCCTCGAGGGCCCAGTCGAGGTACCGCACCCCGGGGAACACCGGGCAGACGTCGCCACACCCCATGGTGATGACCACGTCGCTGGCCTCGACGGTGTCGGCCGCCAGCACCTTGGGCTCCTCGGCGGTGATGTCGATGCCCCAGTCGGCCAGGGCGGCCACTGCCGCCGGGTTGACCGAGTCGGCCGGTGCGCTGCCGGCCGAGCGCACCTCGACCCGTCCCATGGTGTGATGGGCCAACAGGGCGGCGGCCATCTGCGAGCGCCCGGCGTTGTGGACACAGACGAACAGCACGGAGGGAGCGACCATGCGGTGAGTCTGCCCGATCACCGGTGCCGGAGGGCAGCTGACCTCGAGTGTTCAGCCCGTTGTCACCGGTGATTCACGCTGTGTGATCCGCAGTTGGCTACCGTTCCGGCGTGCTCGCTCGCCGATTGGTCGCCGAAGGATTGGGTTCGGCGTTCCTGGTGGCCGGGGTGATCGGTTCGGGCATCATGGCCGAGCGGCTCAGCCCCGACGACGTGGGCCTGCAGCTGTTCGAGAACGCGGCCGCCACCGCCGGTGTGCTCTACATCATCATCTTGATGTTCGCCCCGATCTCGGGGGCGCACTTCAACCCGGCCGTCACCATGGTCGACTGTCTCATCGGCGGCCGACCCTGGCGCGACTTCGGCCCCTACGTGGTGGCCCAGGTCATCGGTGGCTGCTTCGGCGCCATCGTGGCCAACCTCATGTTCGACCTGGCTGCCATCGACTGGTCGACCAAGGAACGATCGGGAGCCGATCTGTGGCTGGCCGAGGCGGTGGCCACGTTCGGGCTGGTGTTGGTGATCTTCGCGCTGGTGCGCACCGGTCGGGCCCAACTGGCGGCGGGGGCGGTGGCCGCCTACATCGGTGCGGCCTACTTCTTCACCTCGTCGACCAGCTTCGCCAATCCCATGGTGTCGGTGGCCAGGACCCTGAGCGACACCTTTGCCGGCATCAAACCCTCGTCGGCCCCGATGTTCATCGTGATGCAGGTGATCGGTGCCGTGCTCGCCGCCGGCGCCGCGGTCTGGTTGTTCACCGATCCACCCGAGTCGTAATCGGTCGGGGGCCTGACTGCTTCGCCGATAGCGTCGCTTGATGGCCGCCACCGTTCACGCCCCGACATCGGCCGGCCGCCTGGCCGCTGCCGGGGCCCTCGTGTTGTGGTCGACGGGCAACGTGATCGTCAAACACATCGATCTGTCGGGGCTGCAGATCGCCTTCTGGCGGTTGCTGCTGGGGGCCGTGGTCTACAGCGCCATCTTCCTGGTGCGTGGTGGCCGGTTCACCTGGGGCCACTTCAAGGTTGCTGCCCCCACGGCGGTGGCCATCGCCCTGGAGATCGCGGCCTTCTTCGTGGCCCTCAAGGCCACCACGGTGGCCAACACCACCGTCATCGGTGCCCTGGCCCCGCTGTTGTTGCTGGTGGTGGCCGCCCGACGGTTCCGCGAACGCGTCGACGTGGTGCTGGTGGTGGCCGGCACCGTGGCGTTCATCGGTGTGGGCCTGGTGGTGTTCGGGTCGTCGGCCCGACCGGTGTGGAGCCTGCGGGGCGACCTGTTGGCCGTGGTGGCCATGGTGCTGTTCGCCGCCTACTTCGCCTTCGCCAAACAGGCCCGCCAGACACTGGGCACCTTCGAGCTGCAGACCCTGTCGCTCATCATCGGCACCGTCACCCTGGCTCCCTTGGCCGTGATCGACGCCGGTGGTCGTTTCGATGTGCCCACCCTGCTCGAGTGGCGATGGATCGCCCTCGTGTTGCTGGTGCCGGGCACCGGTCACCTGTTGATGAACTGGTCGCACCGCTACACCCACCTCACCTACACCTCGATGATCACCCTGGCCGTGCCGGTGTTGTCCACCGGC
>JBPCTQ010000147.1:0-2737 GCA_051011595.1 Acidimicrobiales bacterium | reverse complement strand
GGACGGTGAGGTCGATCGCGAGGCGGTCGAGAAACTGCTCGACGACTGTCTGGTGCGCTGAGGCAGGGCCCCGCCGGTTCAGTGCGACGTGCGGTAGTCGCCGAAGGGTTCGTCGCGTTCCTGTAGTGCCTTGGTGAGCCCACCCTCGGAACGCATGGCGGTGGTGAACTCCTCCATGGCTTTGGTGTGGGTGCCCAGCGCGCACAGCTCGGTGCCGGCCCGGATGCCGTTTCGCAGCCCCATGTGTTCCATCTGGCGATGCACCACCCGCTTGTTGAGCTGCACCATCTCGGTGGGGACCTTGGTGACGCGCACCGCCACCTCGAGCACTCGCTCGTCGAGCTCGGCTGCCGGCCAGGCGGCATTGGCCCACCCCAGCTCGACCGCTTCGACACCCGAGATCGAGTCGCCGGTGATCATCATCTCCATGGCCTTGCGCATGCCCACGAACCACGGGTGGAAGTGCATGTCGGGGACACCGAAACGCACCGCCGGGTACCCCATCTGGGCATCGTCGGCCATGTAGACGAGGTCACAACCGGTGGCCAGCTCGCTTCCCCCGGCCAAGCAGTAGCCGTGCACCTGGGCGATGACCGGTTTGGCCAGATCCCAGATGCTCATCCAGGTCTCGGTGACGTGGCGGGGCCACTGACCCTCACCCGCCGGAGTGTAGAACGGCAGCTCGTGGCCCTCGTTGCCGCCCCCCAGGTCGTATCCGGCCGAGAACGACGGACCGGCACCACGGATGATGGTGACCGCCACCTGGTCGTCCTGATCGGCATCGTGCAGGGCTTCGATGATGGCGCCGCGCAGCGGATGGTTCAGCGCGTTTCGTTTGTCGGGGCGGTTGAGGGTGATGCGCCGCACTCCGGGGGCGGGGTCATCGAGCAGCACGACGTCGGTCATGGGGGTCCCTTCGGCTTGGTCTACTGCTCGTCGAGCCACGCGTGGGCCCGGTCGAGCAAGAAATCACAGATGGCGTGGCAGCGGTCGAACACGTCGCAGAGGTGCTCTTCGCCCATGTAGATGCGGCTGAGCGGAACTTCGACGCGAGCGGTGATGGTGAGGCTTCGCTGCGGTTCGCCTTCGACGCTCAACGCCCCCACGGCGTCGAGGGCCGAGACCTCGAGCGGCAGCTCGGAGCCGCCGATACCGGCCAGCTCGGTGGCCAGCACCAACAGGTCGGGACCGAAGGCCAGCGGCGGAAGCGACCAGGTGAACAGCAGCGGCACCTTGATGTCGTCGGATGGCGGCGCCTCGGGGTCGATACCGGCCACCTCGTCCTCGAACGCCATGAGGCCGCGGGGATCGACGTCGACCGCAAGGTGCAGGTCGAGGGGCCCGCCGCAGGCATGGTCGGGATGGAGGTCGACCTCGAAGGCTTGACGCATTGAGTACGTCTCCACGAAATGCCGTTCGTCGTGCACGTGGAACTGGTGATCGCCCGCGTGTTCCTTGATGTCGGCCACGAAGCCTGCGATGTCGATGACGGCCAACGGGCCTCCTTCACGTTCGGACACAGCCTGCCACGAGGATCGGACATTCTGGCAGTCGAATGCCCCGAATCAGGCCTTCGGCATGATGGACTGGGCGGTGTGACTCCTGCTGACACGCTGCGGCTGTTCGATTCGCTGGTTGCGCCGGTGGTTGGTGCCCTCGCCGCCCTCGAAGACCCCATGGCGGCCGGTCACCGACCGGGTCAGTACGGGCTCGATCTGGTGGCCGACGGCGAGATCGTGGGCCCGCTGGTCGACGCCGGTCTGGGGGTGCTGAGCGAGGAGTCAGGGGTCATCGACGGAGCGGCCGAGACGGTGGTGGTCGTCGACCCGGTCGACGGATCCACCAATGCATCGCTGGGCCTGCCCTGGTACGCCCTCAGCCTGTGTGCCGTCGACCGCGCCGGCGCCTCGGTGGCGCTGGTGGCCAACCTGGCCACCGGGCTCACCTATCGGGCCATCCGGGGCGAAGGGGCCACTCGCGACGGTGTGGTGCTGGCTGCACCCACGCCGCCGACGCTCGACCGGGCCGTGGTGGGTATCTCCGGGCTGCCGCCGTCGTCGTTGGGTTGGGGCCAGTTCCGGGCCCACGGTGCCGCCGCGCTCGATCTGTGTGCGGTGGCGTCGGGCGAATTGCATGGATTCGTCGACTGCACAGCCGATGCTCACGGTGTGTGGGACTACGCCGCCGCCATGTTGATCTGTCGAGAGGTCGGGGTCGACATGGTCGATGCGTCGGGTCGTGACCTGCTGGTGCTCGATCACGAGGCCCGACGAACACCGGTGGCGGCCGCCCAACCGCTGCTGGGCCAGCTGCTCGACGCTCGGGCGTCGGTGTTCGGACGCTCATGAGGACCGTGGCCCGTCGCAACCTCCTGCGCACGTTCAGTGCCCTCCCCGCAGGGCTCAAGCGCCGCATCGTCGGTGTGGCCAAACCGTCGTACACCGTTGCCGCCATGGTCCGGATCGTTCGGCCCGACGGCGCACTGCTGGTGGTGCGCACCAGCTATCGCGAGGGCTGGGTCTTCCCCGGTGGGCTGTGTGATCGGGGCGAATCGCCGATGGAGACCGCCGTCCGTGAGGTTCGCGAAGAGGTGGGGCTGGTGATCGACCTCGACGGTCACCCCATCGTCCTGGTCGATCCGGGTATGCGGCGAATGGACTTCGTGTTCGAAGCGGGCATCGACGATCGAACGGCCCAGTCGGTCGTGCTCGACCCGGCCGAGATCGCCGAACACCGC
>JBPCTQ010000146.1:0-9315 GCA_051011595.1 Acidimicrobiales bacterium | reverse complement strand
GTTCCGCGACGGGCACGTCGACTGGGCGCTGGGCGAGGCGTTCGCCATAGGCACCCTGCTGCTCGAGGGCACCTCGGTCCGCATGACCGGCCAGGACACCCGGCGGGGTACCTTCTCGCAGCGCCACTCCACGTTGGTCGACCACGTCACCGGCGACGAGTTCACGCCGCTCGATGTGGTGGCCGAACAGGGCGGCAGCAAGCTGTGGATGTACGACTCGCTGCTGTCGGAATACGCCGCCATGGGCTTCGAGTACGGGTATTCCATCACCAACACCGAGGCGCTGGTGGTGTGGGAGGCCCAGTTCGGTGACTTCGTCAACGGCGCCCAGATCATCATCGATCAGTTCCTGGTGGCCGCCGACGACAAATGGAGCCAGTCGTCGGGGCTCGTCCTGCTGCTCCCCCACGGTTTCGAGGGCCAGGGCCCCGAACACAGCTCGGGGCGAATCGAGCGGTTCCTGTTGCTGGCCGCCGAGGACAACATCCAGGTCTGCAACGCCACCACCGCCGCCCAGTACTTCCACCTTCTCCGGCGTCAGACGAAACGCCCGTTCCGACGGCCGCTCATCGTGTTCACCCCCAAGTCACTCTTGCGGGCCGACTTCAGTCGCTCCACCGTCGACGAACTCACGTCGGGCACGTTCTCAGTGCTGCTCGACGACCCGTCACCGCCGCTGGCCGACACCGTCAGCCGCGTGGTGTTCTGCACCGGCAAGGTCTCGGCCGGCGCCCTCAGCGAACGCGACCGGGTCACGGCCTCGGCCGCGGTGGTACGCGTCGAACAGCTCTACCCGTGGCCGGCCGACGCGGTGGCCGAGGTTCTGGCCCGGTATCCCAATGCCGAAGAGATCGTCTGGCTCCAGGAGGAGCCCGAGAACATGGGGGCCTGGAACTTCGTACGGGGTCGGCTGTTCGAAGCCCACGAGCACACCCACCGCATTCGTCGGGTGAGCCGTTTCGAGTCGGGCAGCCCGGCCACCGGCAGCGGCGCCATCCACAAACAGGAACAGTCCGAGCTGCTCACCAAAGCGTTCTCACCCGACCTCTTCGACTGACCCCGCAGCTCCTCCCTCCCCCACTCGCAACTGGTAGTGCACCGACAGCCCGGGGTTGGCGCGGCACTACCAGAACGACAACGGGCGGCAACTGGTCGTGCAGCGTCAGCCAGAGGCTGGCGCGGCACTACCAGAACGGGAAGGGGAAGGGCCGGGGGGGGAGCTGTGGGGTCAGTCGGGGCGGCGGGTGGCGGGGCGACACAGCAGGGTCGAACCACCCAATGCCAACAGCCGGTGGTCGGCCGACCAGATCTCGCCGGTGGCGCCGATGAGACCGTTGCTGGCCACCGGC
The DNA here is from genome assembly GCA_051011595.1 of Acidimicrobiales bacterium. GTDB lineage: Bacteria > Actinomycetota > Acidimicrobiia > Acidimicrobiales > SHLQ01 > JAOUEE01. The sequence goes on along the minus strand of JBPCTQ010000146.1, from coordinate 7,966 downwards.
GCCTTGGCCCACGACGCCAGCCACTCGTCGTTGCGTCCGTCCCCGATGAAACGAGCCGTCACCTCCGTGGTCGGCGCGAAATAGTCGAGCTCACCCACATGGGGCAACACCGCCACCGGCCACGCCCCCACGTCGAGCAGCACCAACGACCGACAGGCGTCGACCCACGGATCATCGAAACGGTGTTCGGGCAGGAAACGGAACCACTCACCCCGCACCGGCTCCATGGCCTCTCGGTTCTCCCAGTCCTCGATCCAGATGGGTGATCGATTGTCGAGGTTCTCCCAGAAGGGATAGGTCGGCCCGGTGTCGTCGGCCATTCGCTCCGACGTCGACGGGATCGACTCCGGCTCGGGGAGCGGATCGGGACGGTCGATCGACTGGTGCTCGAGCCCGTCGAGATGATCGACACCCCACACTGCCGCCTTCAACAGCAGGGCACCGTCCTGGTGGATCTCGACGTCGACCATCGATGCCACCCGGGTCTGACGGAGGATGCGGGCATGCACATCGACCGGGGCAAAGGCCCCAACCTTGCAGAATTGGGCGCTGATCGACGCCGGTCGCGGGCGGCCGCTCTCGGCGCCCGCGGCCCGAAGGGCAATCGATGCGATGTAGCCCCCCTGCGGTCCCCAGACCCGCCAGTCCTCGGACAACTCGGCCCGATAGTTCCCGTCGCCACCTTCGACGTGGGTGTCGACCGCCAGATTTCCCATGGCGGCACTCTAGGTTCGACCCGCCGCGTCGCACCGCCGAATTTCACCGGTCGACGGGGTCAACCCAGCGGGAACCCCACCACGTCCTCCAGCTCGGCCAACGCCTGGCCGGGGTCGACGACCTTGATGGTGGTCATGCCCATGGCCCGAGCCGGTTTGAGGTTGATCCCCAGGTCATCGAGGAAGACACACCCCTCGGGTTCGACACCCAGCTCCTCGCAGGCGATCTCATAGAACCGAACCTCGGGTTTGCGAACCCCCACCCGACTCGACTCCACCACCACATCGAACAAGGCCAGGATCTCGGCGATGACAGAGACCGGCCCATCGTCGGGTTCGGACTGCAACACGTTGTTGGTGAGCATGGCCAGCGGCAACCGGCCGCGGATGCGCCGCAGCGCCTCCACCATCTCGGGGCGGACATCACCCGACAGACACTCGAGCACGGCCGACCCGCGCACCTCGAAACCGAGAGCCGCCGCCTCGGCCTCGAACAGCAGGCAGAACTCCTCCACCCCCACCTCACTGCGTTCCAACTTGGCCCACGCGTTGTCGTCGGGGTTGGTGGCGTTGAGGGTGCGAATGGTGTCGGCCGGGAGGCCGGCTTCTCGCTCGTAGCGGGCAAACGACTCGAAGGGACTGGTGAGGATGACCCCACCGAAGTCGAACAGCACTGCCGAGATCATGATCGGCGCACCCTAACCGGACAGCGAGGCAGCCACGACGGTGTCAGCCGGCCGCCTGCTCACCGAGCAGCACCAGTCGCTCCGCCGTGTCGGCATCGGCCGGGTAGAACAGCTCCACCGACAGCTCCTCGGCCGTGACGTCGGCGGCCGAGCCCACCGAGGCGAGAACGGTGAACAGGGTCAGCTCGCCCACGGGTGTGGCCAGCCTGACCGGCACTGTCACATCGGGCGGCGCTTCGACCGGAGGCTGCCGGGCCGCCACCTCGGCCGAGTCCTCCCACAACTGCTCGAGCCGTTCGTCGCCGGGGTGGACCAGTCGGTCTCGTTCGAGCCGGCGGCACATGGTGGTGGCCACCTCGGCCAGGTTGAGACAGGCGCCACCCAGTCCGCCGTCGGCCAGTGTGAGCGCCACCAGGTTGAGCTCCCCGTCGAGGATTGAGGGCGCCACCGCGGCCAGCAGGGCCAACGCGGCCCCGTTGGCCGCCACCACGTCGTAACCACGGTCGACGATCACCGCCGGATACGGCTCGTGGTGCTCGATCAGCTGCGTCAACGCCCGCCGCACCGGCTCCATCTCATCGTCGCCGAGCTGATGTGCGCTGTGTCGGGGTGCATGGCCCGCCGCCAGCAACAGGTCGTTCTGGGCTCGCAGGGGCAGGGCCAGCTGCCGGCCGAGGTGCAACAACAGCTCGGCGCTGGGACGGGACCGGCCCGTCTCCACGAAGCTGAGATGGCGCTGTGACACCTCAGCCGCCGAAGCCAGGTCGAGCTGGCTCAGCCCCCGATGGGTCCGCCACTGGCGCAGGATACGGCCCACCGGGTTGTCGTTCATGACGCCATGCCACCACATCGATCGTGCGGCAACCATTACCCATCGGGTAATCGTGTCGATGACCTACGAGCGGGACACTGGCGACATGACCACAACGACTGCCTCACCGTCCACCACCGCCGCTCCCACGCCGACGTCCGGCGCAACCCGGGCACTGCGCACCAACGCGGCCTATTGCGCCGCCAGCGGGGTCGTCGCCATCGCGGCGTCGGGTCCATTGGCCGATCGCCTCGACCTACCGCGATGGCTGCTCGCGGCCGTCGGTGTGGGTTTGCTCGCCTACGCCCCGATCATCTGGTTCTTCGCCAACCGGCGTCCGGTGCGGCGCACCGAGCTGTTGGCCGCCTTCTGGGGCGACGTCGGCTGGTGCCTGGCCGCCGTGGTGCTGATCAGCTGGCCCGGCCTGTTGTCGGGTGCGGCCGCCGCCTCACTGGCAGTGGTGTCGGCTCCGGTCCTCGTCTTCGCGGTCTGGGAGTGGCGTTCCCGGCCCGACTCGATCTGACGGGGCCCAGGGCAGCCGATCGGGCGAGTGCGGCGGTTCGGACGGGTCCGCTCTAGCCTCGCTTCGCATGAGTGCCCAGTTCATCTACACGATGCACAAGTTGTCCCGCTTCCACCCGCCCGACAAGGAGGTGCTCAAGGACATCAGCTTGTCGTTCTATCCGGGCGCCAAGATCGGTGTGCTGGGTGCCAACGGAGCCGGGAAGTCGTCGCTGTTGCGGGTCATGGCGGGCCAGGACGACGAGTTCACGGGCGAGGCTCGGCTCACCGACGGCTTCACCGTGGGGCTCCTCGAACAGGAGCCTCATCTCGACCCGGACAAGGATGTGCACGGCAACGTGATGGACGGTGTCGGCGAGATCGCCGAGCTCCTCACCACCTACGACGAGGTGCTCGCCGGGTGGAGCGACCCCGACGCCGACTTCGAGAAGTTGGGCGAGCAGCAGGCCGAGATCGAGAAGCAGATCGAAGCGGCCGATGCCTGGGACCTGCAGCGCACCATCCAGATCGCCATGGAGGCCCTGGGTGTCCCGCCGGGTGACGCCGACGTGGCCACGCTGTCGGGCGGCGAACGGCGCCGGGTCGCCCTGTGTCGGTTGCTGCTCAGTCGGCCCGATCTGTTGTTGCTCGACGAGCCCACCAACCATCTCGACGCCGAGTCGGTGCACTGGCTCGAACGGTTCCTGAAGGACTACCCGGGCACCGTCGTGGCCGTCACCCACGACCGCTACTTCCTCGACAACGTGGCCGGCTGGATCCTCGAGCTCGATCGTGGGCGCGGCATCCCCTTCGAGGGCAACTACAGCAGTTGGCTCGAGCAGAAACAGGCCCGCCTGGCTGCCGAGGACAAGCAGGACTCGGCGCGCGAGGCCACCCTGAAGCGCGAACTGGAGTGGGTGCGGATGTCGCCGAAAGCCCGCCAGGCCAAAGGAAAGGCCCGACTCGGTGCCTACGAGAAGCTGTTGGCCGAATCCAAGGCCGCCGATGGCCGCACCAACAAGCTGGAGATCTCCATCCCGGTGAACGAACGGCTGGGCGACGTGGTCATCACCGCCGATCACCTGGCCAAGTCCTTCGGCGACAAGCTGCTGTTCGACGACCTGTCGTTCATCCTGCCGCCGGCGGGCATCGTCGGTGTGATCGGGGCCAACGGGGCGGGCAAGACCACCCTGTTCCGGATGATCGTGGAAGCCGCCACCAACGCCGGGGTCGCCGATGCCCAACCCGACGGCGGCACCCTCACCGTGGGCAGCACGGTCGAGTTGGCGTATGTCGACCAGAGCCGGGACTCCCTCGACGCCGACAAGTCGGTGTACGAGGAGATCACCGGCGGCGTCGACAATCTGGTCGTGGGGGGCCGGGAGATCCACGGGCGGGCCTACGTGGCTGGATTCAACTTCAAGGGGTCCGACCAGCAGAAGTCGGTGGGGGTGTTGTCGGGCGGTGAGCGCAACCGGGTGCACCTGGCCAAGGTGCTCAAGTCGGGGGGCAACGTGTTGTTGCTCGACGAGCCCACCAACGACCTCGATGTCGACACCCTGCGAGCCCTCGAGGACGGCCTCGACGCCTACGCCGGTTGTGCGGTCATCATCAGCCACGACCGCTGGTTCCTCGATCGGGTGGCCACCCACGTGCTGGCCTTCGAGGGCAACGGCACGGTTCGTTGGTTCGAGGGCAACTTCAGCGAATACGCCGACCTGGTCCTGGCCAACGCCTGACCGGTCACTCATACCCGACGCGCTGATCGTCGATCACTAGGTTGACCACCGTGGCCAGGACCATCGACCGCGTCCGCCAGGAGGGCGCCGATCAGCTCAAGGCGATGGTGCCGCTCTCGGCCCGGCGCGGCCTCAATCGGGGGCGCCTCGCCGCCCGCCAGGCCACCGCCGGCCGGCGAACCCTGCCCGACTTCATGATCATCGGCGGCCAGCGCTGTGGCACCAGCTCACTGTTCAAGTGGCTGAGCCGCCATCCCGAGTTGATCCCTGCCCTGCGCAAGGAAGTCGACTACTTCTCGCTCGACCATCAACAGGGCGAGGCCTGGTATCGAGCCCACTTTCCGCTGGCCGGCCGGCGGCGCTGGGCCGAGCGTCGATCGCACCCGTGGGCGACCTACGAAGCCACCCCCACCTATCTGTTCGACCCGCGAGCGCCCGACCGAGCCCGCGCGCTGCTACCCGACGCCAAACTCATCGTGCTGCTGCGCCACCCCGCCGAGCGGGCGATCTCGCACTATCACCACAACGTCCGCCATGGCCTCGAGCCCCTCGACCTCGCCGAGGCCTTGGCGGCCGAGAACGACCGACTGGCTCCCGAGTGGGCGCAGATCCGTGCCGATCCCGATCACCGGGCCATCACGTTGCGCCGCTTCTCATACGTTGCCCGCGGCCGCTACGCCGAGCAGCTCCAGAGATGGCAGGCGTCGTTCCCGATCGAGCAGTTCCTCGTGATGCGCAGTGAAGACCTGTTCGGATCACCGAGACGCGCGCTCGATGAGATCTGTGATTTCGTCGGTGTCAGCCGGTGGTATCCGCCTGAGTTCCGCAACTACAGCTACGTCGGCTCCCCCGACAACAGCTACCAGGCACCGTCGGTGGCCATCGGCCGCGTTCTCGACGAGGCCCTTCAAGAGCCCAATGAGGCCCTGCGCGAGATGTTGGGACCCGCCTTCACCTGGCCGGGTCCGACCTGATCAGTCGACAGGGGGCCCGAAGGGCTGATCGGCTTCGACGTAACACGGCGCGTGGAAGTGCTCGACCCGGTCCCAGACGTTCTTCACGTACACGTTGCAGATGACCTGCTCGTGGCGCATCTTGGCCTGGAACTTGACCCGGTCTCCGCAATGCGAACAATCGACCATGCTGCCGGGCTCCACCAACCGCTGAACGGCTCGGCTCCGCCAGGTCTTGGCCTTGGTCTTGGCCTTCGCCTTGGTCGTGGTCTTGGCTTCCGCGGCCGGCCTGGTTTTGGCGGCCGCCTTCGTCTTGGCAGCCGGCTTGGCTGCGGTTTTGGCCTTCGCCTTCGCCTTGGTGGCCGGCTTGGCTTTCGTCTTGGACTTGGCCGCGGTGGCCGTCTTGGTCGCCATGCCTCATCAGTCGGCACCCGCTATCGGAATGTGAGCCCAGGTCGAGCACATTCCGCTCACCGGTACCGGCCGCTCGTATCGTCATCGGGGCGGCGTCGATCAGGTGCCGGTGGGCGACACCTCGGGTGGCCGGTCAGCGACCGAGCAGCTCCAGTACCGAGCGGGCCTGTTGCTCGGGATCGCCGTGCTCAGGAGTCAGCACCAGTTCGGGGCGGGCCGGCGCTTCGTACGGGTCGTCGATGCCGGTGAATCCCTTGATCTCGCCGGCGCGGGCCTTGGCGTACAGGCCCTTTGGGTCGCGCTGCTCGCAGAGTTCGATGGGTGTGTCGATGAACACTTCGAAGAACGGGACGTCGGCCAGTTGGTGGATCTCGCGGGCCCGATCGCGGGCCGCCCGGTAGGGCGAGACCAACGGAACCAGCGCCACCGTGCCCGCATCGGCGAACAGCCGAGCCACCTCGGACACGCGCCGAACGTTCTCGTCACGATCCTCGGCCGTGAAGCCGAGATCACCGTTGAGACCGTGGCGGAGGTTGTCACCGTCGAGCAGATACGCCGGCTGACGCTGCTCGATCAGCAGACGTTCGACCTCGACGGCCACCGTGGATTTTCCCGAGCCGGAGAGCCCGGTGAACCACAGCGTCGCTCCCCGTACACCGAGCGCTCCCCAGCGGTCGTTGCGGGCGAAGTGCCCGCCGTGCCAGACCACGTTTGGTGTGACGTCACCCATCGGCGAAGGTCAGGACTCGCTCAGGATCATGCCCGCACCAACGGTGTTGTTGGTGTTCTCGTCGATCAGGACGAAGCTCCCGGTGTCGCGGTTGCGCCGGTACTCGTCGACGAACAACGGGACCGTGGAGCGCAGCGTGACGCGTCCGATCTCGTTCAGCTCCAGGCTGGTGGAGGACTCGTCGCGATGCAGGGTGTTGATGTCGAGGCGGTACTGCAGGTCTTTCACCATCACCCGAGCGGCACGGCTGGTGTGTTTGATGCCGAGTTTCATCCGCGGTTCGAGCTTGGCGTCGGCGGTCATCCAGCAGACCATGGCATCGAGGTCCTGGCTCACGTGAGGCTGGTTGCGGGGCCGACAGATCATGTCGCCCCGGCTGATGTCGATGTCGTCCTCGAGCCGAACACTGACGGCCATCGGCGAGAACGCCTCGTCGACGGGGCCCTCGTAGGTGTCGATGGAGGCGATCTTGGACTCGAAACCCGATGGCAGGACCACCACGTCGTCACCCGGCTTGAGGACACCACCCGAGATGGTTCCGGCGTAGCCGCGGTAGTCGTGGTAGGCGTCGCTCTGGGGCCGCAACACGTACTGCACCGGTAGGCGGGCGTCGATGAGGTTGCGGTCGCTGGCGATGTGGACCTGCTCGAGGTGGTGCAACAGCGACGTGCCCTCGTACCAGGGCATGTTCTCGCTGCGGTCCACCACGTTGTCGCCCATGAGCGCCGACACCGGGATGAAGGTGAGATCGCCGATGTCGAGTTTGGTGGCGAAGTCGCGGAACTCGGCCACCACCGACTCGAACGCGTCCTGGCTGTAGTCGACGAGATCCATCTTGTTGACACACAGGACCAGGTGGGGAATGCGCAACAGCGAGGCGATGAATGCGTGGCGACGGCTCTGTTCGACCACACCATTACGGGCGTCGATCAACACGATGGCCAGGTCGGCCGTGGACGCACCGGTCACCATGTTGCGGGTGTACTGAATGTGGCCCGGCGTATCGGCGATGATGAACTTGCGCCGAGGGGTGGAGAAGTAACGGTAGGCGACATCGATGGTGATGCCCTGCTCGCGTTCGGCCCGTAGGCCATCGGTGAGCAACGCCAGGTTGGTGTACTCGTTACCCATCTGCTCCGACGTCCGTTCGACCGCCTCCAGTTGATCCTGGAAGATGGTCTTGGTGTCGTAGAGCATGCGCCCGATCAGCGTCGACTTACCGTCGTCAACCGACCCCGCCGTCGCAAAACGAAGAATCTCAGCCATTGGAAGTACCCACCTTCTTGCGATCCAGCTGACCACTCTGGTCGGATCGCGGCGAAGCAGTGATCGTCAGCATTAGAAGTAGCCCACCTTCTTGCGATCCAGCAGACAGAGTTGGTCGGATCGCGGCGAAGCAGTGATCGTCAGCATTAG
>JBPCTQ010000145.1:0-4397 GCA_051011595.1 Acidimicrobiales bacterium | reverse complement strand
GGTGAACTGGCCGGTGAGGTTGGTCTGCACCGTCCACAACGCCACGTTGGGCGGCGGCGTGCTGGCACCACCACCGATCCGCTCTCGTAGCGAGAACACGCGCCACCGATCGTGGACGTCGCCGGCTGCGTCGGTGTAGACGTCGATAAGCACGACCGGAATGCGGCGCAGGTCGCCGCCGGCCTGATTGACGCGTCCCTCGCGGTAGAGCCGCTCGATCTGTTCGAGCTCGGCTTCGGTGCGCGCCGGCTGCGCCCCGCCGTCGGGGTCACGGCCCCCGACGAACTCGTTGAGATCGAGGAACTGACCGATGCCGATGACACCGTCCTGGTAGGCCTCCAGGCCGTACTGCACGCCGACGTTGTCGAACGGCGCGTCGGGGTCCCCCTCGCCGTCGGGAGCCAGGAACAGCTGCGGCGCGCCGTCCCACGGCGTGCACCGGATAGCGGTGGGGTTGAAGAAGGGGTTGAACGTCTCGAAGGCCAGGCTGGGGTCACAACCGGCCGACGGCGAGAAGGCGGGACCGAAAACGGTGTCGGCGAAGGGGCAGGTGCCGGCGACCAGGTGGCCGTTGACGGCCGCTCGCTGGTCGGACGTGAGCGACTGACCCGACTCGGTCTGGTAGTAGCGGCCCAGCAGTTCGCAGTCGATCACACCCGGTAGCACGGTCACCATGTCGGGGAACGGAAGGCTGGCCACCAGGCCGTCGAGCAGGCCGGGGTAGTTCTGGGAGACGAGAAACTCCTGCATGGCCCCGCCGCTGCTGCCGACACCGAGGGTGAGCTGGGGTGCGGCGTATTCCTCGATGAAACGCTCCTTCACCATCATCGTGGTTTCGGCCCCCAGCACGTCGTTGCAGTGGGTGGCGAAGGTGGTCAACGTCGAGGAGGCCACGGCGTACCCATCGCTGAGCAGCTCGAGGTCGACCGGTCCGCCGAGCTCGGGAGGACCCGGCGGCGCGATGGAAGGTGACCCCTGACTGCGGGAGGCGCCGCAGCCGGGCCCGTACTTCATGACCAGGCGGTTGTTCCAGATCGGGCGCCCTCGCCACGGTTGGTTGAGGCTGCCGATCGCGGGATCGGGGTCGAGGGTGTGCAGCCAGTACACACCACGATTTATGGTGCCCACCTCGTTGCGGATGATGAAGTCGACCGTTTCGTCGTCGATGGTCACCGACGCCGCATCCACCGACGCCGGGGTGCCCTCGAGGGGTAGCAGGGCACCGGAGGCGTCGACGTAGGTCCAGAACACCTTGGTGGGTGCGCTGCACAACTCGTCGACGGGTGGGCCGAGGCCGTGTTGTTCGGTGGTGCACACCAGCGGTTCGGACTGGGGTCCCGAGAACACCGGGCCCCGCCGTGGGTGGTTGGTGAGACTCTGGGCGAAGGTGAGCCCATCGGCGGTGACGGCCAGCGAGTTGGCGCCCAGGGCCATGCCGGTCACCACCCCGTTGAGGGAGCCGTCGTTGCGAGTCTTGAAGGCCGCGGTGACGTCGACGCCGTTGAGCCGGACCACGGTGTCGGTGGTCGGGTTCTCGATGCGGATCCTGGCGTCGCCGCCGCTGATCAGGTCGGGGTCGCTCGACACGACGGTGATGATCGGGTCGTCGGGGCTGGCGCCTTCGGCCGGTCCGTCGGGGTTGGTGGTGGGGGCGGTGACGACCGGGTCGTCGACGCGGTTGCGTGGGGTGGCGGCGTCGCTCACACAGGCGGTGGCGAACAGGGCGCCGACGGCGGCGATGGCGAGGGCAAGCCGGGGGCGCATCGGCGAACAGACTACGAGCCTGAGCGGCCGACGGAGGATCGGGCCAGGACGTAGACGCGATGGGTCGGTCCCTCTTCGGGGTACGGCTGGCGCCGGAGTGCCTCGTCGACCTCGAATCCGGACTTGGATGCGGCCTCCGCCAACTCGTCGGCCTCGTACAACGTGATGGCCATGGGTATCGGCTGGTCGAACACCTCGTCGGCGACCAGCGTGCCGGTGCCGGCATGGGCGGCCAGCAGCAGAGGCCCGCCGGCCGCCATCGCGTCGGCCAGGTGGCCCAGGGCCACGGGAACATCGTCGCGGGCGAGATGGATGAGTGAGTAGAAGCAGATGGCCCCGGCAATGGGACCGGTGCTCACCGGCTCGAGCATGTCGCCGACCTCGAAGTCGATCTGAGGGTGGAGGCGTCGGGCGACGGTCACCATCGATGGCGACAGATCGACACCCCGCACCGTGACACCCAGCTGGTGGAGATGGGCGGCGACATGACCGGGACCACAACCCACGTCGAGCACCGGCCCGGCGGTGGGGTCGGCCAGCTCGGCGAACCGGGCCAGCAACCGGCGGTCGTCGGGTTTGTGGTCGAGCTCGTCACCCAGGCGTTCGGCGTACTCGTCGGCCAAGCCATCCCACCCGTGGGCCAGCCGTCGCAGTTCGTCGCGTTCCACCACCGGATCGTACCGATCGGGTGAGTTGGCTCGGTCCGCGCCAGGATGGAGGAATGCGACGCGGTCTGGCTTCGGGTATCGGCGCGTACGTGTTGTGGGGGCTGTCACCCCTGTTCTGGAAGCTGCTCGATGACGTGGCCGCGGCCGATGTGGTGGCCAATCGCGCCGTGTGGGCGTTCGTGCTGCTGGCCGTGGTGCATACCGTGCGATCGAGCTGGCCCGAGCTGGCCCAGGTGGCCGCCGTTCGCCGCAATCGGCTGGTGGTGGTGTGCACTGCATCGCTCATCGCCGCCAACTGGGGGGTGTTTCTGTGGGCGGTGGCCGACGACCGGGTGCTCGAGGTGTCGCTGGGCTACTTCATCAACCCCCTCGTCAGCGTGTTGTTGGGGGTGGTACTCCTGCGAGAGCGGATGCGGCCGGCACAGTGGGTGGCGGTGGCCTTCGCCGCCGCCGGGGTGGGCTGGTTCGTGATCGAGGTCGGATCGCTGCCGTGGGTGTCGTTGGTGCTGGCCGGCACGTTCGCGGTGTACGGGTTGTTGCGCAAGACCGCCTCGTTCGGATCGATCGACGGCCTCACCATGGAGACGGCCCTCATGAGTGTGGGGGCCCTGATCTTCCTCACCGTTCGGGCCCTTCAGGGTGAGGGCGCGATGGGTGTCGACGTGCCAGGCCGCACCGTGTTGCTGGTGCTGTCGGGTGCCGTCACCGCCGCGCCGCTGTTGTTGTTCGCCGATTCGGCCCGCCGTATTCCCCTCAGCGTGGTGGGTGTGCTCCAGTTCCTGGCGCCGTCGATCCAGTTCTTCCTCGGGGTGTGGGTGTTCGACGAACCCTTCGACACCAACCGACTGGTCGGTTTCGCCTTCATCTGGGTGGGGTTGGCCGTCTTCGTGATCGACGGGCTGCGCGCCGCCCGTCCCTCGTTCGACCCCAACCGAGTCGGCTCGCCCCCCTGACCCGGGACCTCAACGAGCATGGGTCAGGTGTCGCGCCAGCCGTTGGCAATGTGCTCGAGCCACCACGCCGGTGCCGCATCGAGCAGGTTGCCCAGGTGGCTGTAGTCGTGCCAGCGGGTGATGAACCCGTCGTTGACCTCCATCACCGAGGTGAACGGATGGTCGATCACCTCGCCCGTGTGGAATCCCCACTGCTCCATGTGTTCGGTGACCACCAGGTCACCCTCGGCCACCAGGTGTTTGGGGAAGTGGTAGTAGGTGTCGAGCGGTTCGATGCCCAGCCGTAGTCGGCTGATGATCTCGGCCGGTCCGGTGGCACCGGTGGGGTCGAGACCCACATCGGTGTAGTGGCAGTCGGGCGCGAAGTACGTGGCCATGTCATCCCACTGCCGGCGGAAGTGGGTGTCCCAGTAGCGCTCCACCACCTGTTTGTTCCGGGCCGAGGTGCTCACAGTGGCCTCCCGGCGTCGAAGCCATAGACCGCTCGGGTGATCTTGCGTAGGTTCTCGCTCACGACCGGCGACCGTAGCCCCCGCCCGGATCGGCTGCGAGAAGGAGAAACATGACAGTTGCGGTGATCACTCGTGAGGTGAACACGGTCGAAGGTGAAGTGGTCGACGGCCGCGTGGTGGTGCCCGAAGCCGCCCTTCCGGACGCCATCGGCTGGGAGCTCAAGGCCGAGGGGCTGTGTCGCGACGACGTCTGCGTGCTGGTACCGGACCGGGCCGCCCTCGGTACCGATGGGTCCGTCGACATCGCCGGGGTGGCCACCCTGCTCGGGCGGCGAACGGTCACCGATGCCGATGGCGCGGTGATCGCCGTCTCGCTCGACGCCGAAGCCCGCAGCCGGGCGCTCGACGATCTGGTGGCGCCGCCGTTCACGTTGCCCGACCTCGACGGCAACCTGCGCTCGCTCGAGGAGTGGCGGGGACGTCGACGGATGTTGTTCGCCTTCTCCAGTTGGTGAGGTTGTGCCTTCGACCTGCCCGGGTGGCAGGCCATGCAGGACGAA
>JBPCTQ010000144.1:0-6224 GCA_051011595.1 Acidimicrobiales bacterium | reverse complement strand
CTCGTCGCCCAGGCTCGCCCAGACATCAGCGGCCGGGGCGGCGCTGGTCTGCTCGGCAGTCACGTCGGTCATCGGCGTCTCCTCTGGCCCGTGCGTCGTCGGGGATCGTACATTCGGGCCGTGATCGAGCCCACCCCGCCGAGTTCGTCGACGCCGATGCCCTGGGACGCCCCCGTCACCGACCCGGTCGCGGCCTTGGCCAACGCCCGGGCCGACCTGGGTGACACGTTCGCAGTCACCGCCCCCGACACCACCTACCTGTTCCTGTTCTCGCCCATCGGCGTGCAGAACTTCTACGCCCTCGGCGAAGACGAGGCCAGCAAGGCCATGGCCGACTGGCGCATGCTGCGCCGCAAGCTGCCCGACGAGTTGTTCCTCGGACGTCGCACCCTGCCCCACCAGTTCTTCGGTCGGTCCGAGGTGGTCGACTACCTGGCCGTGCTCGAAGCCGTGGTCCAGCGCATGACGGCGGCGCTCGGTCCGGCCGGCACGTTCGACGTCTTCTCGTTCACTCGCACCGTGGGCCACCAGCTCGGGCTCGGCTCGTGGGCCGGACCCGAGACCCTCGACCACCCCGAGTTCGAGTCCTTGATTGCCGCCCTCGACCGACTCGACGGGTCGGCCGCTTTCGTCGACCCCGGCGCGATGGGTGCGGTGGCGGCCGATCACCAACAGGTGGAGCGCGAAGCCATGGCCACGGTGGAGCGCATCCTGGGCGACACGGTTCGCCGTCGCCTGGTCTCGCCGCCGGTCGACGATCTCCTGCAACAGATCATCGAACGATGGACCGACGAGCCGGAGAACGTTGTGGTCGAGGGGGTGGCCCGGGACGTGATCGTGTTGCACCTGGGATCGATGTCGAACCTCTTCGCCGCCCTGGCCTGGACGATTGTCGACCTGCTGCGTCACGAGCCGGCTCGCGACCAGGTCCTGGCCGCCGACGACCCCTCGTGGGTCGAACGGTGCGCCCTGGAGTCGACCCGTCTGGCGCAACGCTCGATCATGCTGCGTGAAGTGCTCCAAATGGTGCAGATCGACGACGGCACCACCGAGTGGACAGTGACACCGGGAGCAACCATTGCCACCCTGCTCCCACTCACCAACCGATCGGCCGGACCGGGCCTGGATCGCTACGACCCGGACCGGTGGGTGGGTCGGCGGTTGGCCGATCCCCCCGACCTGGCCGCCCGGGAACTGGTGACGGTGTTCGGCCACGGCTCCCACATCTGCCCGGCCCGACCCTTCTCGCTGGCGGCCATGGCCCTCGTGATCACCGAGTTGTTCACCACGTTCGAACTGCAGCCGCAGTACGAGTCGGTCGGCCCCCGACCCGGCCAGATCGGCGGGGTGGCCCGAGCCGACCGTCCCACCCCGGTGCGGTATCGACGCCGAGGGTGACAACCGCCCGAAGCGACAGGAATTACCCACGACTGGTAGAAATCTGACGACCCGTCAGGAGCAGTCATGGACTTCGATTTCACCCCGGAACAGCAGAAGTTCCGCGCCGATGTCGAGGAGTTCCTCGACCTGCACGACGATCCCGAGATCTTCGACGTCACCCGGGAGAACATGGCCCAGATCGTCGACACCCCCAAACGACGCGGCCTGATGAAAAAGATGGGCGAACAGGGTTGGTTGGGGATGACCTGGCCCACCGAATACGGCGGGCAGGAGGGTGAAGGCATCTACGAATACATCCTCAACGAGGCACTGGCCGGTCGAGGTGGCCCCCAGATCGGCAAGGGGGTGGGCATCATCGGCAAGACCCTGATCGCTCACGGCTCCGATCATCTGAAGGAGTACTTCCTCCCCAAGATCCTCGACAACGAGGTCGAGTTCGCAATCGGCTACAGCGAACCAGAAGCCGGCTCCGACGCCGCCTCCATGCGCCTCAAGGCCACCAAGACCGATGGCGGCTGGATCTTGAACGGGCAGAAGACCTGGACCACCAGCGCCCACTTCGCCGAGTGGTACTGGGTGGGTGCACGCACCGATCCCGATGCTCCCAAGTGGAACGGGATCACCTTGTTCCTCGTGCCCCTGCCCAACCATCCCGAACCCCCGTACGACATCAACGGCATCACTGTGCAGGGCATCTGGACCATGGGCGACGAGTGGACCAACGATGTCTTCTTCGACGACGTGTTCGTCCCCGACGAGTGGGTGGTGGGCGAGCTCAACAAGGGATTCCAGTACATCAGCCAGGCCCTCGACCTCGAGCGCTTCACGATGTTCACCTACAGCCCCGTCAAGCAGCGCCTCGATCTGCTCACCGAACACGTCCGTACCGCCGAACGCGACGGCAAGCCGCTCAAGGACGACCCGGTCGTACGCAGTCGTATTGCGCAACTGGCCACCGACGCCGAGGTCGCCCGGGGTCTGGGGCTTCGGGTGGTCGACGCCTCGATGAAGGCCGAGAGTGGTGGCGGCGCACCCCCCACCATCGAAGCGTCGGAGTACAAACTCTTCACCACCGAGTTCTCCAAGCGGCTGGCCAACACCTCGATGGACATGGGCGGCCCTGGCACCCAGCTGCGGGTACACACCGACGACGCACCCATGGGTGGGCGCACCGAGTCGACGTACCGGTACACCGTGCTCGACACCATCGGGGGCGGCACATCCGAGGTCCAGAAGAACATCATCGCTCGCCGTGGGCTCGGGCTGCCCAAGTGTTTCTGACGCACCGCCGTCTGCGATGACCGACCGACCGCTGCTCGACGGCATCACCGTGCTCGACCTGGCCAGCGTCGGGCCGGCAGCCCGCGCCTCGCGCTGGTTGGCCGACTACGGAGCCGACGTGGTGAAGGTGGGTCCGGTGCCGCGCGACGGCGGCGTGCAGATCACTCCCCCGGCGTACAGCTACAGCGCCCACCGGGGTATGCGGCGCGCGCTGTTCGACCTGAAAGCCGACGCCGGCCGCGATGCGTTCCTACAACTGGCCGCCACCGCCGACGTCATCATCGAGAGCTTCCGCCCAGGAGTCGTGGCCCGCCTCGGCATCGACTACGACTCGGTCAGGTCGGCCAACCCCGGCATCGTCTACTGCTCCACCACCGGCTTCGGGCAGGACGGCCCCCACAGTCAGTGGGCCGGGCACGATCTGAACTACCTGGCCACCAGTGGCTACCTGCACTGCTCGGGACGAGCGGCCAACGGAGGGCCGGCGCTGCCGGGAGCCACCGTGGCCGACAGCGCGGCCGGTGGACTGCACGCCGTCACCAGCATCTGCGCGGCGCTGGTACGGCGCGGTGTCACCGGCGAGGGGACGTATCTCGACGTGGCCATCGCCGACGGGGTCCTGTCACTGATGTCGCTGTACATCGACGAGTACTTCGCCACCGGCACCGAACCCGGCCCTCGCCACAACCTCCTCACCGGTCGCTATGCCTGGTACGACGTGTACCGCGCGGCCGACGACGGCTGGGTGGCCGTGGGTGCCATCGAACCGCACTTCTTCGCCAACCTGTGCCGGGCGCTCGGGTGCGAGCAGTGGCTCGAGAACCAGTACGACGACGACGTGATCGAGCCCATGCGCGCCGATTTCGCCAGTGCCTTCGCCACCCGCGACCGCGACGACTGGGTGAGCGAGCTGGGCCCCGGCGACTGTTGTGTCTCGGCGGTCTTGTCGGTTCCCGAGCTGGTCGACGACCCCCACTTTCGAGCCCGCCATGCCTTCACCGACGTCACTCACCCCACCGAGGGTCCGTTTCGCCAGGTGAACGCGGTGCTGGCCGGTCAGCGAGACGGGGCCACCATGACCATCGTCGACCAGACCGAGACGGCAACCACCGAGGTGTTGGCCGAAGCCGGACTCGAACCGGCCGACATCGACCGACTGCGCAACGAGGGAGTCATCGCGTGAGCAACAACGACGGCGACACGATCGAGATCCCCGACATACCCGACGCCGTGCTGGCCACGATCGACGAGGTCCAGTACGAGGGATCAGCGGGTTTCCCCGTGGAGCAGGGCTACATCTGGACCACGTGCGCGTCGGTCGAGAACGGCAACCCACTGTTCTGGGACGAGGCGACGGCCCAGGACCTCACCGACGGACCCATCGCGCCGCCCACGATGTTGTCGGTGTGGTTCCGCCCCCACCACTGGGAACCCGGTGCCACCGAGAACCTGGTGCCGCTCCAGGTCCATTTCGACCTCAAGGACGAGCTGGGCCTGCCCGAGGCGATCATCTCCGAGAACACCAACACGTTCCATCAACCGGTGCGCATCGGCGACCAGGTCATCAGCCGCCAACGCCTCCGCTCGATCAGCGAACCCAAGACCACTCGGCTCGGAACCGGACGTTTCTGGGTGATCGACGTCGAGTACCTGAACCAGGACGAAGAGCTGCTGGGTGTCGAGAGCTACACGGCGTTCGGCTACCGGAGGTGACCATGACGACTCGACAACTGCTACACGCATCGGTCGCAGCGGGAGACGAGCTCCCCGCCCTCGACCACGAGGTGACCGCCACCACGGTGGTGCTCGGTGCGCTGGCGTCGCGCGATTGGCGGCCCATGCACCACGACTACGACTTCGCCGTGAACCGCAACGGCACGCAGGACATCTTCTTGAACACGCCCAACCTGGCCGCCTGGTTCGAGCGTTACATCACCGACTGGACCGGCCCCACCGGACGGCTGGGCAAGATGACGTTCCGCATGCGCGACTCGGTGTATCCCAAGGACACCATGAGCATCCGGGGCACGGTCACCGCAACCGACGTCGACGACGCGGGCTGCGGCTGGATCGACATCGACATCGCGCTCACCGTCGGCGACCGAGTCTGCACGACCTGCGCGGCCCGAGTGGCGGTGCCCATCAACAACGACGACAACCCCTGGAGCCGCTCCGGCGACTCCTGGACTCCCTGAGAGGAACCATGGATCTCGATTTCAGTCCTGAACAGGACATGTTGCGCGACGCCGTCGCCGGAATCTGCGCCGACAAGGCATCACTCGAATCGGTCCGGGAGCTGGAGAAGGACGAGGCCGGATTCAGCCCGGAGTTCTGGTCGGCCATCGCCGAGCTGGGCCTGGTGGGCCTCATCATCCCCGAAGAGCACGGCGGCACCGGTATGTCGATGGTCGACGCGGTCGTGGTCTACGAGGAGTTCGGGCGCGCCATTGCCCCGTCACCGCACTTCGTCAGCTCGGTGATGTCGGGCGGAGTGCTCACCCGAGCCGGTTCGGCCGAGCAACAGGCGCAATGGCTGTCCGGCATCGCCTCGGGTGAGTCCATCGTGACGCCCGCCTGGCTCGAACCCGACAACTCGAGCAACCCCACCGGTGTGCAGATGACTGCCGACTCGGCATCGGGAGGTGTCACCCTCACCGGCACCAAACAGCACGTGGCGTTCGCCGGCTCGGCCGACCGGCTCATCGTGTTGGCCCGCGAGGCCGACGGCGTGAGCCTGTTCCTCGTCGACCCCGCCATCGACGGGATCACCCTCACCCGCCCGGCCACTATCGCCTCCGACAACCAGTACCGGGTCGACTTCGAGTCGGTGTCGGTGAGCGACGCCGACCGCATCGGCCCGGCCGGATCGGGTTGGGACACCTGGCACGACACGTTGCTCGACGGTGGCATCCTGGCCGGTGCCCAAGCAGTGGGCGGCTCGCTGTTCAGCCACGACCTGGCCACCGAATACGCCAAGGAGCGGGTCCAGTTCGACAAACCGATCGGCGCCTTCCAGTCCATCAGCCACTACCTGGCCGACGCCGTCACCGCCGTCGACGGCGCCCGGATCCTGGTCCACCAGGCCGCATGGGCCCGCGACGAGGGCCACAGCATCGAGGGTCTGGCCCCCATGGCCAAACTCTTCGCCACCCGCACCTATCGCGAGGTCACCGGCACCGGTATCCAGATCTTCGGCGGCCTGGGGTTCACCGTCGAGTACGACGTGCAGCTGTACTTCCGCCGGGCCAAGAGCCTGGAGCTGAACTGGTGGGACCCCACCACCCTCGAAGAACTGATCGCCGCCCAGGTGCTGGACTGATTCTTCCCGCGGGGCGGGATCCGTCGCTGTCGCTCCTCGACCCGCCTGCGGACTGTTGCCGCCGCCGGACGCATCTGGCGGTACAACGCGTCATAGGTGACGCGCTCCACCGCCAGTTCGGCCCGCGTGCGCATCTGGCGGTACAACGCGTCATAGGTGACGCGCTCCACCGCCAGTTCGGATGATGACGGGTGGGCGGTGGTACTCGACACTGCGGCGGCTG
>JBPCTQ010000143.1:0-13113 GCA_051011595.1 Acidimicrobiales bacterium | reverse complement strand
CAGACCCGCATCATGATGCAGCCCATCACCACCAGCGGTGCGGTGGCGAAGCCGAACTCGTCGCCGCCCAACAAGGCGGCAATCATCACATCGCGTCCGGTCTTGATCTGGCCGTCGACCTGCACCACGATCCGATCGCGCAGCTGGTTGAGGAGCAACGTCTGCTGCGTCTCGGCCAGCCCCAGCTCCCACGGTGCACCGGCGTGTTTGATGGACGTCTGTGGTGACGCGCCGGTCCCACCGTCGTAGCCACTGATGAGCACCACGTCGGCGTGAGCCTTGGACACACCGGCCGCCACGGTGCCGACACCGACCTCGGCCACCAGCTTCACGTGGATACGGGCTTCGGGGTTGGCGTTCTTGAGATCGTGGATCAGCTGGGCCAGATCCTCGATCGAGTAGATGTCGTGGTGGGGCGGAGGCGAGATCAAGCCGACACCCGGGGTGGAGTGTCGGACCTCGGCGATCCACGGATAGACCTTGTGCCCCGGCAGCTGGCCGCCCTCGCCGGGTTTGGCACCCTGCGCCATCTTGATCTGGATGTCGTCGCTGTTCACCAGGTACTCGCTGGTGACGCCGAATCGGCCCGACGCCACCTGCTTGATCGACGACCGCCGGAGGTCGCCGTTGGGATCGGGCTCGAAACGGCGGGCGTCCTCGCCCCCTTCGCCGGTGTTCGACTTGCCGCCGATGCGGTTCATGGCGATGGCCAGCGTCTCGTGGGCTTCGGCCGAGATCGAGCCGTACGACATGGCCCCGGTGGCGAATCGTTTCACGATCTCGCTCACCGGCTCGACCTCGTCGATGGGAACCGACGGTCGGGCCCCTTCGACGAACCGGAAGAGCCCACGCAACGTGGCCATCTTCTCGGCCTGCTCGTCGACCCGGCTGGTGTAGTCCTTGAAGATGTCGTAGCGACCCGTGCGGGTGGCGTGTTGGAGCTTGAAGACGGTGTCGGGGTTGAACAGGTGGTACTCCCCTTCCCTCCTCCACTGGTACTCGCCGCCCACCTCGAGGGTGCGATGAGCTCGTTCGGTGGGGTTGGGTGAGAAGGCCCGACGGTGTCGGCTGGCCACAGCCGAGGCGATGGCGTCGATCCCGATACCGCTGAGGCGCGAGACCGACCCGGTGAAGTACTCGTCGACCAGGTCGGCACCGAGGCCGATGGCTTCGAAGATCTGGGCCCCGGTGTAGGACGCCACGGTGCTGATGCCCATCTTCGACATCACCTTGAGGATGCCCTTGTCGCAGGCCTTCACGTAGTTCTGGTGGGCGGTGATGCGGTCCATACCGCTCAGGCCGTGGCGGCTGTTGAGTAGGAGCCTGTCGATGCTGTCGAAGGCGACGTAGGGGCACACCGCGTTGGCCCCGTAGCCGAGCAACAGGCTCAGGTGATGAACCTCACGCATGTCACCCGACTCGATGATGAGTCCGACCTGGGTCCGGGTCTTCTCCCGGATGAGGTGATGATGAACGGCACCGGTGATGAGCAGTGACGGGATGGGGGCCAGTTGTTCGGTGGTGCCCCGGTCGGAGAGCACCAGGATGCTCGCCCCCTGCTCCACGGCCTGGCTCACCTGGGCCCGCACCGACTCGATGCTCCGGGCCAGTCCGTCGCCGCCTTCCGACACCGGGTAGAGGCAGTCGATCACCGCGGTGGAGAAGTCCTTGAGGCCACCGACGCCGTCGATGTCGATGATGGCGGCCAGCTGGTCCTTGGTGAGGACCGGGTGCCCGATCTTGAGCTGCCGGCAGGTTCGCGGTCCCGGTTCGAAGAGGTTCTGTTCGGGTCCGAGTGTGGTGTTGACCGCAGTGACCAGCTCCTCTCGCATGGCATCGAGGGGTGGGTTGGTGACCTGGGCGAACAGCTGGTGGAAGTAGTCGTAGATGTTGCGGTTCCGGTCCGAGAGCACCGCAATGGGGGTGTCGGTTCCCATCGACCCGATGGCTTCCTTGCCATCGCGGGCCATGGGTGCGATGAGCATCTTCAGCTCTTCGTGGGTGTAGCCGAACAACTGCTGGCGTTGAGGCGTCGACCCTTCGTCGGCGAGTACTCGCTCGCGCGGCGGCAGGTCGTCGAGTTGCACCAGGTTCTGGTCGAGCCAGGCCTGGTAGGGCCGTTCGGCGGCCAAACCGGCCTTGATCTCGTCGTCGCGGACGATCCGGCCCTCGTTGGTGTCGATGAAGAACACCCGCCCGGGCTGCAGACGGCCCTTCTCGATGACACTCGATTGGGGGACGTCGACGACACCCACCTCGCTGGCCATGATCACCAGGTCGTCGTTGGTGACCCAGTACCGCGAGGGCCGCAGGCCGTTGCGGTCGAGAACGGCGCCGATGACCTCACCGTCGGTGAAGGCGATCGAGGCCGGCCCGTCCCAGGGCTCCATCATCGAGGCGTGGAACTCGTAGAAGGCGCGCCGATCGTCGCTCATCGAGTCGTGGTTCTCCCACGGCTCCGGGATCATCATCAGCACCGCTTCGAGCAACGAGTACCCACCCATGTAGAGCAGTTCGAGGGCCTCGTCGAAGCCGGCGGTGTCGCTGGCGCCGGGGGTGCAGATGGGAAAGAGACGATCGAGATCGCCGGGCAACAAGGCGGACTCGAGCAGGGTCTCCCGTGCTCGCATCCAGTTGCGATTGCCCTGGATGGTGTTGATCTCCCCGTTGTGCGCCACGAAACGATACGGATGGGCCAGGGGCCAGCTCGGGAAGGTGTTGGTGGAGAAGCGGCTGTGGACCAACGCCAGGGCCGAAATGACCCGCTCATCCACCAGGTCGGGGTAGAACGCCGCCAGCTGAGGTGTGGTCAGCATGCCCTTGTAGACGATGGTGTAGGCCGACAACGACGGGAAATACACACCGTCGTGGGCTTCGCTCTGGCCGCCCATGGCCTCGTTGATCTCGTCGGGCCCGGCGGCGAGGCGAATCTCGTGTTCGATGCGTTTGCGCAGGATGTAGAGCCGCCGGTCGAGCGCCCGGTGGGTGATCTCGGGATCGACGGATGACAGGAACACCTGCGAGAACCGGGGCATGGTGCCCAACGCTCCCGATCCGAGGGGTGACGGGTCGACGGGCAGGTCTCGCCAGCCCAGGATCTGCATGCCCTCCTCATCCGCCAACCGAGCGATCTCGGCGACGGCGGATTCTGCTTCCTCGGCCGATTGGGGCAAGAAGGCGATCCCGGTGCCGTAGTGACGCCCCTCGGGCAGCTCGAAATCAACGACCTCGCGGTAGAAGGCGTCGGGTATCTGGATGAGGATTCCGGCGCCATCACCGGTGTTGGCCTCGGCTCCCGACGCGCCCCGGTGTTCGAGGTTGCACAACGCACTGATTCCGGCCTCGACGATGCGGTGGCTGGGCCGTCCCTTGAGGTCGCACACGAAGTTCACCCCACACGAGTCGTGCTCGTGGCGGGGGTGATACAGACCTTGGGGGGATGGAAGCTGGCGCGCCAAGAGAACTCCTGAACCGGTGAACGAGGAAAATCGGACGTTTCCGACCGACTCCGGCGAACACGGCCGGAGCCGTGTCGCAGTTGCGTTATGAGGCACCACCAAGTCGCTCCGGGAGCTTCGCTCCGTTGCGTGTCGCCGGATCGTGGTGCGGGTCGGTCATCATAGCGGGATGCCGACGCCCGACGCCCAGCCGATTCCCGACCTTTCAGCGTTCATCGACGCTGCTCCCACGCCGTTTCATGCCGTGCAGGTGGTGCACGCCGGTTTGGTCGACGCCGGCTTCAGCCTGCTCGATGAGCAGCAGGCCTGGCCGTCAGAACCCGGGCGTTACCTGGTGGTCCGCGACGGGTCGCTGGTGGCCTGGGTGGTGGGCGGCGGCCACACCCCTACCAGCGGATTCCGCATCGTGGGGGCGCACACCGACAGCCCGAACCTGCGACTGAAACCGCATCATGACCACTCCCACCAGCAGTATCGCCAGCTGGCCGTGGAGGTCTACGGCGGTGTTCTGCTGAATTCGTGGCTCGACAGGGATCTCGGGGTCGCCGGCCGAGTCGTGGGTCGCGACGGGCAGGTTCGGCTGGTTCGCGACGACGACCACGGTGTCCGCGTGCCCCAGCTGGCGATCCACCTCGACCGCGAGATCAGCGAGAAGGGCCTGGTCCTCAATCGACAGCAGCACATGGCCCCGATCTGGTCGCTGGGCGCCGAGTCGCCGTTCCTCGAGGGGTTCTGCGCCGGCCAGGGGCTCGATCCCGAGGAGGTGGCCGGCTTCGATCTGATGTTGCACAGCCTCGAGGCCCCCCGCGTGCTGGGACGCGACGCCGAGATGTTGGCGGCTCCTCGTATCGACAACCTGCTTTCCTGCCACGCGGGGGCCCAGGCGGTGTCGACTCACGACGAGACGTCGGACAGCGTCGCGGTGCTCGCCCTGTTCGACCACGAGGAGGTGGGTTCCACCACCGCCAGCGGGGCGGCGTCGCCCTTGTTGCGGGGCACCCTCGAGCGGGTCGTACGTCAGCTCGGCGGCGACGGCGACGACACCGCTCGGGCGCTGGCCGCGTCGGTGATGCTGTCGGCCGACGGCGCCCACGCCACCCACCCCAACTACGCCGACCGCCACGAACCCGACCATCAGATCGCCCTGAACGCCGGACCGGTCATCAAACGCAACGCCAACGCTCGTTATGCAACCGATGCGGTCAGCGAGGCGGCCTTCGTGGAGGTGTGCCGCAGTCGCGACATCCCCTACCAACACTTCGTGAATCGCACCGATCTGGCCTGCGGTTCCACCATTGGTCCCATCAGCGCGGCGGCGTCAGGGATCCGCACCATCGATGTGGGGGTGGCCCAGCTCTCGATGCATTCGATTCGTGAGCTGTGTGGCACCGCCGACGAGGCGTGGTTCACGCAGGCCCTGGCCGGCTTCTTGAGCGACGGCTGATTCGCTTCAGCGCTGCGAGATCAGGCGAGAAGCACGCGGTTGGAGGTGGCGCAGCGGCCGGGCGAACAACAACAACACCGCGAAGAGCTCGAGTCGACCGATGATCATCAGGGCCGCCAACAGCAGTCGAGTCGGTGAATCGAAGCCGTCGACGAAGGTCGCCGCCGGGCCCGATGCGTTCAGCGAGGGGCCCATGTTGCCCAGCGCCGAGACGGCTCCGCTGACCGCGGTGGTCAGATCGGTGCCACGGATCGACGCGAACAACGTGCCGAAGAGGGCACAGATCAGCCAGATCACGATGAATCCGGTGATGTGTTCGGCTGTTCGTTCGGGCACCACCGTCGAGCCGGTCTTGAGCGGCAAAACCGCTCGGGGGTGACGGGCCGCTCGCACCGCCATCCTTGCCTGGCTGCCCAGCACCCGGAATCGGGTGATCTTGATGCCGCCGGCCGTCGAGCCGGTACTCCCTCCCACGACCATGGCCACCAGCAGAGCAACCTGTGCGGCCGGTATCCAGGTGGTGAAATCACCGGCACTACCTGCCCCGCGGGCGTTGCCGAAACCGGTACTGGTGACCAGCGTGGCGCTGTTGAACGCGCCGTACCGGATCGTGGACGCGCCCACCCCACCATCGATCCACAGCGCGCCCACCACCAGGGCAGCGACGGCGGCGAAGAAGGCCATGTACCACCGGAACTCGGAGTTCTTGACGTGGGCCAGTCGATCGCCCGTCAATGCCCGGTAGTGCAACGAGAAGCTGGCCCCGCACACGAGCATGGCCACCACCACGGCCATCTCGATGGGCACACTGTTGAACTCACCGATCGAGTCGTTGTACGGCGAGAATCCGCCGGTGGCCGCCGTGGCCACGGCGTGGGCCCACGCGTCGTAGAAGCTCATCCCGGTGACCAGGTAGGCCAACGCGATGGCCACGGTGACACCGACGTAGAGCAGCCACAGCCGGCGCGCCGTCTCGCTGATTCGCGGCACCAGGCGGTCGGCCGACACTCCCGGCGACTCGGCCACCATGAACCCGACGGCTCGCACTCCCAGTGCCGGAAGCACGGCCAGCACCAACAGCACGATTCCCATGCCGCCGTACCACTGGGTGAGCTGACGCCAGAACAGCATCCCGCGGCCGATGCGGTGATTGCTGTCCCCCAGATCGGGCAGGTCGGTGATCACCGTCGATCCCGTGCAGCTGAAGCCCGATGCCGATTCGAACAGGGCGTCGCTGAGCTCCACCAAGAAGCTGTTCCCAGGCTGGGCCATGGTGCCGGCCATCAGGTACGGCAAGGCGCCGATGATGGAGATCACGATCCAGGTGACGGCCACAGCCGAGAAGACCGTGGTGGTGGCCACCCGCCCGACCCTGGTACCGCGCCACAGGGCCCAGCCGCCGATTCCGAACACGCCGGCGCTGATGATCATCTCGGGTACGGCTCCGCCGTCGGTGGCCGCCTCGATGCCGGCACAGCCCAACAGACCGACCCCGACGAACATCATCCCCAGCCCGAGGATGTGGAGCACCGTGCTCTCGAAACGTCGAGAACGGGCCCGTAGCGGCATCGAGGTGGAGGTGGTCATGTCCGCACCCGTCCGACGACCCGGCGCCCGAAGGCCGCCGACGAGGCGGCGGCCCGTTCCACCGTGACGAACAACGGCAGGATGGCCAGCCGCCCGGCCAACATGAGCGGCAGCAGCACCAGCCGGCCGCCCTCGGTGAGCTCGTCAGCGGTGCGCACCCCCAACAACAACCCACTGGTCGACACTGCGCTCAGCGCCGCCACCAGCGAGCGGCGAACGCCATCTTCGAACAACCCGACCGCATAGGCACCACCCAGCACCAGCGCGATGTGGAGGATGAGGTACCCGGCCACCGACTGCACGGTTCGATCGCGCAGTGGCCGACCGCCGATCTTGGCCACGTGGACGGCCCGGGGATACACCAAGCGAACCAACTCCCTGCGGCCCACCTCCCAGAGGACCATCACCCGCAGGATCTTGAAGCCGCCGGCGGCGCTGCCCGACATGGGCCCGATGGCCAACAACAACACCAGGATGACCTGGGCGCCGGCGCCCCAGCTCCACCAGTCGAAGGCCACCAAGCCGGTGGTGCTCATGGTGGAGGCCACCGCGAACACGGCCTGGCGTGAGCCGGTCACTTCGTCGGGGCCGGCGATGCCGATCGACACGATGATGGTGGCGGCCACCACCATGGCTGCGTAGACCCGGAGTTCCATCGATCGCCACATCGAGCCGATGGCGCCTCGCATGAGCCACCACAGAATGGCCATGCTGGTGCCGGCCAGGAACATGGCACCGATGGCCACCCACTCGGCTGCGGCGTTCTGCTCGGACCACAACGAGCTGCTGTGGGTGGAGAAACCGCCGGTGGAGACCACCGCCAGCCCGTAGGCGACGCTGTCGAATATGCCGATACCGGTCAACGCGAACGCCACGATGGTGACGACGGTGAAGACCCCATAGAGGCGGGTCACGTTGCTCATACCCTGGTCGATGCGTGGGGCCAGGGCCCGGGCCGCTTCGCGGCTCTTGTCGGTGGCCACCAGATCGCGGGTGCGGGTGACGAAGGGCAGAACCGCCACCACGGTGATGAGGGCGGCCAGTCCCCCCAGCCAGTTCGACGCGGCCCGGAAGAACAGCACGCCGCGGCCCGCATCCTGGACCACCGGCAGGGCTGTCATACCGGTGGTGGTGAAGCCCGAAGTGGACTCGAACAGTGCCGCTGTCCATCGGTCGGTGCCGTCCTGGGCAACGAAGATGTCGGTGAAGGCCAGGGCGATGGCGCCCACGGCGATCATCGTGAGCCACACCACCGTGAGAACGCTGAGCGACTGCACCGACCGATAGCTCGCCGGCGCTTCGAATCGCCGATGTAAACCCGCCGCCACCGCCAGGCTGAGTGCACCCACAACCGCAAGCGCCAGTGCGTCGTGGCCGCCATCGGTGAGATCGATGAGCGCGGCCACTACGAGGGCTCCGCCCGATGACGCCAGCGCGATCGTGACCGGCCCGGCGTACACACTGACGCGCCGGCCGGGCGGCCGCGCCGTGCCGGTCACCCGAACAGGCGGGTGGCGTCGTCGATGGCGTGCGGCATGGCCACCATCACCAAGTGGTCTCGAGCCCGCAGCACGCTCCGGCCCCGGGCGATGGTCGCCTTTCCGTCGCGCACGATGGCCCCCACCAGGACTTCTTTCGACAACGGGAGATCCGAGATGCACGAACCGTCGGCCTGGCTCCCCTCGCGGACGGCCACTTCGATGACCTCGGCATCACCCTGGAGGAAGGTGGTGACCGCCGTGACGTCACCACGCACGAATCGGAGCACACCGTTGGCGCTGGCCGTGCGAGGCGAGAGCGCAACATCGATACCGACCTGGTCGAGCAGGTCGAGCAGGTCGAGTCGGTGGACGACGGCGATGGTCTCGGTGGCGCCGACCGACTTGGCGTAGATGCAGGCCAAGATGTTGGCGTCGTCCTCCCCGGTGAGGGCCACCACCACATCGGTGCTGTGCACGTCGCCTTCGTCGAGCAGGGTGGAATCGGTAATCTCGCCCTCGAGCACCAGCACGTGATCGAGGGTCTCGGCCAGATGGCGAGCTCGTTCGGGGTCGCGTTCGATGATGACCACCTGGGCGCCCTGCTGGCTCAGCCGGTCGGCCAGGATCTGGGCGGTACGTCCGCCGCCCAGCAACATGATGCGCTGCGCGGCGCTGCGGTCGATGCCGAGCAGCTCGGAGGTGAGGCGGCGAGACTTGCGCCGACAGATCACCCGCAACAGGTCGTGGGCTTCGAGCCGTTGTTCACTGCGGGGGATGATGGTTTCGTGGTCGCGGGTGATGGCCCCCACCAGGAATTCCCATTCGGGCTCGAACTCGGCGGCGATCTCCGACAGGGTCTTGCCCACCAGCGGCGCATCGTCGGGCAGCCGCGCGCCGATGACGATGACCTCCCCCTTGGCCATCACCGCCACCTCGGTGGCTCCGGGATACTGGATGAGATCCAGCACCTCGAGTGCGGTCTCCTCGTCGGGATCGATGACCAGGTCGGCACCCGACGCGGTGCGCAGCTCTTCGGCGTCCTTGGCCCGTAGCTGTGGGGCTTCGATGCGGATGATCGTGCGCTCCACTCCCGCCTGTTTGGCCAGCATCGACGCCACCAGGTTCGACTCGTCGTCGGTGGTGGCGGCCACCAACAAATCGGCCCTCGACAGTCCGGCCTGATGCAGCGTGCTCGGGTGAGTGCCGCTGCCGGCCACGAACAGCACGTCGAGCTCGTCTTCGAGCTGACGGCGGCGGGCGTCGTTCATCTCGACGATGACGATGTCGTGGCCTTCGCGGCTCAGACGGTCGGCAACGTAGGACCCGACCTCGCCGGCGCCCACAACGATGATGTGCACGCCTGCATCATGGCCGATCGGTGGGGTCGATCGGTGCATCGGGTGCCACCCGATCCGGAGCGACGAGCCGCATCGTGGGGGTCACCACCTCGTCGAGCCGTTGGTCCCAGGATTCGATCAGCAACCGGCTCACGCGTTGGCAGTCGTGGGCCACACCGATCCGTCGCGGGCCTGGGTACGAGGCCAGGAGACGGTCGTAGTATCCGCCTCCCATTCCCAACCGGCCCCCCTGATCGTCGAAACCGACCAGTGGCACCACGATCACGTCGGCCGCTGAAGCGGCCACGACCGGCGAGTCGGCCGCGGGAGTAGGGATGCCGAACACCCCAGGGACGAAGGCGGAATCGGGTCTCACCTCACGAAACGACAGCTCCTCCCCTTCCACCCGGGGGAACCCGACGGTGGTGCCGAGCGCCCACAGGCCGGTCACCAGGGGCGCCGGGTCGAGCTCGCCGGCGTGGGCCGCATAGGCGAGCACGGTCTGCCAGTGCTGGGCTCGGGCTCGCTGCAACAACGGAGTGGCGACGGCGTTCGCGGCCTGGTCTTGGCGCTCGGCCGTGATCAGCCGTCGCCGTTCACGCAGCCGGGTCCGTTGATCGGAGCGGGAAGGGGGGTGGTACTGGGCCATGGCGGGCAGGCCCGATTGAGCGTGGACCCCGTGGTTGGGGCATCCTTGCCCCCGGCAACCCTTCTCAGTAGCGTTGCCCGGGCCCTGTAGCACCCTATAGGGCCGTACGGATCGATCGAGTACCGAGGTCTGGGTACCCCGTGTCACCTGATCGGTCCGTAATCGCGTTCAATACTCAATCAGGAGTCCTCTTCGTGAGTGCCATCCCCTATCTGGCCCTGGTGTCGGCTGTCGCCGCACTGCTGCTGGCCGTGTTCTTCTACAACAACGTGAAGGCCGCCAGCCCGGGCAACGACCGTATGCAGTTCCTGATGAAGGAGATCCAGAACGGCGCCAAGGCCTTCCTCCGCCAGGAGTACACCTGGGTCGCCGGATTCGTTGTTGTCATGGCGATCCTCATCGGCGTCGCCATCGAACCGCGTGGCCTGGCCGCACTCACCTACGTGTTCGGTGCGGCGCTGTCCGCCACCGCCGGCTACATCGGCATGACCGTGGCCACCATGGCCAACGCTCGCACCACCGAGGCCGCCAAAGACGGCCCGGCCCGGGCCCTGCCCCTGGCCTTCCGGGGTGGTGCGGTCATGGGCTTCACCGTGGCCGGTCTGGCCTTGGCCGGTATCTCCCTGGTCTACATCATCTTCATCGACGGCGCCGCCACCGACGACGGCTTCAACCTGTTGACGTCGTTCGGGCTCGGGGCCAGCTCCATCGCCCTGTTCAGCCGTGTCGGCGGCGGTATCTACACCAAAGCGGCCGATGTGGGCGCCGACCTGGTGGGCAAGGTCGAAGCGGGTATTCCCGAAGACGATCCCCGCAACCCGGCCACCATCGCCGACAACGTGGGCGACAACGTGGGCGACGTGGCCGGTATGGGTGCCGACCTGTTCGAGAGCTACGGCGGCTCGATCATTGCTCCCATCGCCCTGACCGCCTTCACCATTCTGGCCGTCGAACCGGGCAGCTCGACCGAGTTCATCACCGAGAACTCCACCGAACTGTTGCTGTTCCCCCTCGCCATCGCCGCCATCGGCATGGTGGCGTCGATCGCGGGCTCGTTCACCGTCAAGGGTGGTGAGAGCACCGATGCCCAGGCCCTGAGCCGCCAGCTCCACATGGGCACCAACGTGGCCATGGCCATCACGGTGCTGGGCACATTGCTGGTCGGGTTCTTGTTGTTCGACGGTGCCAGCTTCAGCGGCGCAGAGGTCGACAACTGGTGGGGCCTGGCCCTGTCGGTCATCGGCGGTCTGGCTGTCGGCTGGGGTATCGGCAAGGTGGCCGAGGTCTGGACCAGCGACCACTACGGCCCGGTGAAGAAGATCGCCGAGCAGTCCGAGACCGGCCCGGCCACCACCGTGTTGGCCGGTATCTCCGGCGGCATGATCTCGGTGGGTGCCTCGGTGCTGCTCATCGCCGGCGGCGTCTACGTGGCCTACTGGGGCGGCGAATGGACGGCCGACGGACTCGGCATTTATGGCATCGCGGTGGCCGCCATCGGCATGCTGGCCACCACCGGTGTGGTGGTGTCGGTCGACGCCTACGGCCCCATCGCCGACAACGCCGGCGGTATCGCCGAGATGGCCGAGCTCGACCCGAGTGTGCGCGAGGTGACCGATGCCCTCGACTCGTTGGGCAACACCACCGCCGCCGTCGCCAAGGGATTCGCCGTCGGATCGGCCGCCCTCACCGCCTTGGCCCTGTTCAAGACCTTCGAGGTGGCGCTGGCGACGGCCGACCCGGGTTTCCAGCTGAGCCTCGACGTGGGTCAGGTCGATGTGTTCATCGGTCTGTTCCTGGGGGCCATGTTGCCCTTCGTGTTCGCCGCTCTCACCATCGACGCTGTCGGCCGGGCCGCCAACCAGATGATCGAGGAAGTTCGCCGCCAGTTCCGCGAGATCCCGGGCCTACGCGAGGGCAAGGAGGGTGTGGTGCCCGACTCGGCTCGTTGTGTGGCCATCTCCACCAACGCCTCGCTGAAGGAGATGATCATCCCCGGCGCCCTGGCCGTGGTGGTACCGCTGGTGATCGGGTTCATCGATGTCGACACCCTGGGCGGCTTCTTGGCCGGTGCCCTGGTGACCGGCTTCTGCCTGGCCATCTTCATGGCCAACGCCGGCGGCGCCTGGGACAACGCCAAGAAGTACATCGAGGCCGGTGCCCACGGTGGCAAGGGCAGTGAGCCCCACAAGGCAGCCGTGGTCGGTGACACCGTCGGTGACCCCTTCAAGGACACCTCCGGCCCGGCCATGAACATCTTGATCAAGGTGATGACCATCGTGTCGTTGGTGTTCGCCTCGGCCTTCGTCTGACCTTTCCGGGGCCCGGTTCGTGGTGACCGTGGGGTGGTGCAGCCACCCCACGGTGCCTTCATCCACCCGGCGCCGTTTGATCAGAATCGCCCGAATTGTGTGACGTCGTTCGGATAGCCAGGTTCAGCCGGCTCGACGCCGGCCCCTCCCCTGCCCGGGCAGGCGAAACCCGCTCGAATCGAGCAGGGGCGCCAGGGCATCGTCGAGTTCACTGGCGGTGAGCTCCCCCGCTGACCGTGCGGCGAAAAGCACCGCCCACAGCGCCATCGGGGCGTCGTCGGGCAACTCGACGTCGAATTCGCCGCACCAGGTGCCCAGATCGAGCCACAAGAGCTGCCGCACGATCTCCGCCGACCACACACCGGGCGGAAACTCCTCACACCACGCTCGCGACGCCAACACCACGGTGACGGCGTCGGCCGACACTGACACCCCATGGGCCAGGGCCACCGCCAACGCCCGGGCCCGCGAGGCCCGCTGGGCGGCAGTGAGCCACTCGTGGGGGTGGAGGCGACGACACGAGCCGTCGCCGAGGCCGGGAAGGGAAGTCAACTGCACCATGGGCCCCACTATGAAGAAGGGCTCGGACAGTTTCTTCCGCCGAGCGTGCTTTGGTGCGGTCTTGTCCGCGTCGCGTGCTCTGGTCCCTGGATCGGTGGGGACTGTCACCTGGTCGGTCTGATCTTCTAGTACCCGGTTTTGGGCGTTCAGGTCCCGGGTTTGGTGGGGTCTGTCACCCGGTCGGTCTGACTCTCTGGTGCCCGCTTTTGGGCGTTCTGGTGCGGTTTTGTCTTCTGAAATTCCGTCAGAGCGGCGAATGTCACCGTGAAGTCACGCAATTTGGGTCA
>JBPCTQ010000142.1:0-6754 GCA_051011595.1 Acidimicrobiales bacterium | reverse complement strand
TCGCGAGCCTCAACCTGACGCTCCAGCGCACTTTCAGCTCGCGGGGCGAGCCCCTGGCGGTCGGGCGTGACTGGAAGCAGAAGCTCAAGCACGCCGTCGACCTCGGGTTGGCCTACGACGACCGGGCCGAGCCCGGCTGGTGCGTGCAGGTCGGATATGCCGATCTGATGCGCGATGCAAGGGAAACGATTCGGCGGATCTACGCGCATTTCGGGGACGAGCCCTCGCCGCTCCACCTGCGGCGCGTCGAAGCATGGCTCGAGGAGCGGCACCAGAGCGTCCACGGGCGCCACGGCTACGACCCGGCGGACTTCGGATGGTCCTATGCGGGGCTGGCCGAAGAATTCTCCGCGTACCGCGAGCGCTTCGGAATCGAGCGCGAGAAGCGATAGGGCCTTCAGCGCGTCGTCGAGCCGGGGGTCGCGCCCAGCGGCTCGGCCGGACCGCCTGGCGCGGCCTGAAAGGCGTCCGTCCGCGGCAATCTAGCGGCGTTTGAAGTCGGGCGTGCGCTTTTCGGCGAAGGCCTTGGGGCCTTCCTTGGCGTCGGCGCTGTTGAACACGGCCTGGCCGTATTCGGACTCCATCTCGAAGGCCTCGGCCTCGGTCATGCCGGGACTGGCGTGCAGTGTTCGGGTGACCGCCTCGACGGCCAGCGGGCCGTTGGCCGCAATGACGTCGGCCACCTCGCGGGCGTGGGCCAGCGCCTCGCCGTCGGGCACGACTCGGCTCACCAGACCCAACGCCTTGGCCTCAGCGGCGCTGATGTGTTTGCCGGTGAGCAGGATGTCGGCCGCTTCGGCATACGGGATCTGCCGAGCCAGGCGGACCGCCGAGCCACCCATGGGGTACAGCGACCACTTCACCTCTGACACCCCGAAGGTGGCCGATTCGGCCGCCACCCGGACATCGGTGCCCTGGAGGATCTCGGTGCCGCCGGCAATGGCCACACCCTCAACGGCCGCCACGACGGGCACAGTCGGTTGGTAGGTCTTGAGGAGGCCGTCGTAGATGAACCCGGCGCCTTCTTCGGCCATACGGGTCTCGACGTCGTAGTCGTCGGTCACGTCTTCGTCGCCGGCCATGGCCCGCAGGTCCATCCCCGACGAGAAGTTGCCCTCGGCGCCGGTGAGGATGCAGACCCGAATGTCGTCGTTCTCGCTCGCCTCCTTCCAGGCGTCGGCCATTCGGCCGAACATCTTCAGGGTCATGGCGTTCTTGCGCTTCGGACGATTGAGCGTGACGGTCATGACGTGACCGTCGACCTCGACCAGGGCATCCATGGGTACTCCTTCGCAGCCGGAAACCATCCGGCGACTGGACGGGCGAAACCGCCGTTGTATTACGCCGATGGAGTTGGCGACAAGCCTGCGGCCGTCAGCGGGCGCTGAGAGCCTCGCGCGCCGGCTGAAGGTCGTCGGGGTTGGTGACCCCCACCCACAGGTCGGGCGACTCGAGAACCCGAACCCGCAGCGAACCTTCCGCTCGCAGTTCGTCGACCACCGACGGGATGAGGAACTCGCTCTTCTCCTCGTCGCCGTGGGCCGCCAACCACGCCGGCCAACGCTCGGCCAGCTGATCGAGGATGCTCGCCGGGAACGCCCACATGTTCATCGACACCATGGTGTCGTCGGGGTGTTCACCGCGCGGGTCCTCACTGGCGATCACGCCGTCCGATCGGCGCTCGATGCCGTGGGTCTCGACCAGTTCGACCAGATGGCCGTCCCGAGCCGCGCAGACACCACGGGAGACCGAACCCACACGAGGCAACGTGTTGGCCAGCCGGAAGGCGATGATGGCGGCCTCGTCGGGCTGTTCGGCCAGCGACTCGACCCCCAGCCGGTACCCGATGGTTCCGTAGTAGTCGTCGGCGTTCACCACCAGAAACGGGCCATCGATGGCATCGGCCGCCGACAAGATGGCGTGTGCGGTGCCCCACGGCTTGGGCCGTTCGGGACCCAGATGGTCCTGGCACACCATGGTGATGGGTACGTCGCGATTGAAGCGCTGCAGATGACGCTCCACATCGTCCTGGATCTCGGTGCGGACGATGATCACGATCTGCTCGACCCCGGCCGCTCGGGCGTCGCTGATGGCGAAATCGAGGAACGCCTCGCCCCGGGGGCCGACCTCGACCAGCTGTTTGGTGCCGCCGAAGCGCGAGCCCAACCCGGCCGCCATGATCACCAACGACGGGCTCATCGGTCACCTCCGGTCTCACGTTCGCCGGCCAGGAACGCATCCCGGGCCCGGTCACCTTCGCCGTGCAGGTTGAGCTCGAACGTGAATCCCTGTTCGTATCGGTAGCTGCGTTTAACATCGATGGGATCGATTCCGTTCATCGATTCCTTGGCTGCCCGCATGACCATCCCGTTCTTGCTTGCGATCTGGGCCGCGATCTGCCGGGCCGTTTCCATCAATTGGTCGGCCGGCACGACCTTGAACACCGTGCCGTAGCCGGCCAGCTCCTCGGCCGACGCCGACTCACACGTGTACAGCATGTGGCGAGCCCGCTGCTGGGGTACAAGTCGGGACAGGTGGGTGGCCGCCCCGAGCGCACCGTTGTCGACCTCGGGAAGCCCGAACGCCACCCCCTCGGCCGCGACCAGGACGTCACTGTTGCCGGCGATACCGATACCGGTGCCCAGACAGAAGTCCTGCACGGCGCAGATGACGGGGACGGCACAGTCGTAGACGGCCCGAAACAACTCGAAGCACGACCGGTTGGCGCCGATGACACCTTCGTGACCCGGCAGGGTCTGCATCTCCTTGATGTCGACCCCGGCACAGAACCCGCGGCCGCGGGCCGACAGAACAACAGCCCGCACCTCGGGCCGACTCCGGCATCCATCGAGCATGCCGGCCAGGGCATAGGTGTCGCTGATGTTGAGCGCGTTCACCGGCGGGTTGTCCATGATCAACTCGACCACTCCCGCGTCGTCGATCGACTCGTGAATGGTCATCCGCGCGCCACCAACACCGAAGATCCGTGCCCGAACAGGCCCTGGTTGGCGGTGACTCCGACCCGAGCTCCCTCGACCTGACGAACACCGGCTTGGCCTCGAAGCTGCCATGTGAGCTCACAGACCTGGGCAATGGCCTGCGCGGGCACCGCTTCGCCGAAGGCACCCAGGCCACCGCTGGCGTTCACCGGCAGACGCCCACCCAGGCTGGTGACGCCGTCACGCAGCAGCTTCTCGGCGTCGCCCTTGGGGCAGAAACTGAGCTGCTCGTACCAGTCGAGCTCGAGGGCGGAGCTGAGGTCGTAGACCTCGGCCAGATCGACGTCGTCGGGTCCGAGCCCGGCTTCGGCATACACCTGGGCGCCGATCGACTCCTTGAAGGTGAGCTCGGCCGGCGAAGATGCAGCCGCCGAATCGGTGGCCAGGTAGGGCAGGTCGAGCATCGTGTCGGGATAGGTCGGTGTCACCAGGCTGATGCCCTTCACCCGCACCGGGTCGGTCACCCCGTGGGCTTTGGCGTACTCCATCGACGACACCACCATGGCTGCCCCTCCGTCGCTGGTGGCGCAGATCTCCAGCAGGCGCAGCGGGTGCGACACGGTGGGTGAGTTGGCGATGTCGTCGAGATCGTATTCTTTGGTGTAGCGGGCGTTCTCGTTGTGGACTCCATGGCGCGAGTTCTTTACCTTCACCTGCGCGAAGTCCTCCTGGGTGGCCCCGTACAGCGCCATCCGCCGCTGGGCGGCGAGGGCGAAGTACACCGGGTTGGTGGCCCCCACCAGGTGGAAACGCAGCCAGTCGGTGTCGTCGGGTCGTTTCCCTTCATTGGGGGCGAGAAACCCCTTCGGTGTGGTGTCGGCGCCCACCACCAGCGCCACGTCGCAGGCGCCCGACAGGATCTGGCCCCGGGCCACACTGAGGGCAGTCGCACCCGATGCGCAGGCGGCATAACTGCTCGCCACCTGGGCGCCGGTGAAACCCATGGCATTGGCGAATGTGGAGCCGGCCACGTAACCCGGGTACCCGCAACGCACGGTGATGGCGCCCGAGACGAACCCCACCTCGCCCCATGGCACGTCGGCGTCGGCCAGCGCATCAGCAGCAGCCTTGGTTCCGTACTCGGTGAAGTTGCGGCCCCACTTGCCCCAGGGGTGCATACCCACTCCGAGAATGGCGATGTCATCCATCTGTGCGCTCCTCGATGTTCGGCCGATCGGTGGTTGGTCGCCACTTCCACACCGTGTAGAGGTGTTCGTCGTCCTCGTAGAGGGTGTCGACGATCAACTCCACCTCCATGCCGACCTCGAGGTCGTGCACGGTCCATCCGTCGGCCACCTGGCCGAGCACGATCATCTGCTCGACCTCCAACTCGACGGCCGCGATGGTGATCGGTTCGTAGGGATCGGTCCGCGCCACGAACGGAGGCGGCGGTGCGTACTCGCTGTTGCTGAACGACCAGATCGTGCCGGTTCGGCTCAACAGCACCTCTTCGAGCTCGGTGGGGCCCACCGCCGGATCGGCGCCGGCCAGGTGCTTGGGGAAGAAGTACGAGTCACGGCCCGGGGTCTTGCCCCCGATGAGATGGGGTGTGTCGGTGTCGGTGGTGAAGAGTCCCTCCACCGCAGGGATGGTGGTTTTGGTCGACATCGCTCGCTCTCGGTGACAGGCCTGGAACCCGAGCAGTGTAGGACTCCATCGCAATTGGCCCGGCATCTGACGCTCGCGATGTCGTAGGGTGCGCGCCGATGTCGGGCTCAATCGCACTCGTGGCCACCGATCTCGACGGCACGCTGTGGGGTCCCGATGGTCGCTGTCACCCCGACACCGTGGCGGCCATCAGCACACTCGAACAGCGTGGGATCGAGGTCCTGATCGCCACCGGCCGACGACGGCGCAGCGCCGGCGCTGGCCTCGAACGGAACGGCATCGACGCACCGGCGGTGTTGTTGAACGGCTGCCACGGGTGGGACTACCGCCACCACGAACAGTTCCACGTGGCTCCCTTCGACCCTGCCGAAGCGCACGCCGTCATCGATGCGGCGGCCGAACACGGCATCAGTCCGGTGCTGTACGTCGACGGCGACCATCCCGATTGTTTCGCCGAGGAGGGGTGCTCCACCGCACCCGGGCACCTCGACGCCTTGGCCCCGTTCGTGGCGCCCACGGCCGATCTGCACCTGGTGGTCGACGACCATGCCGTCCTCGGTTTCGCCATCCTCGGGCGACCTCTCGACGTCATGGAGGCTCTGGCCCAGTCCTTGAACTCCACTGCGATCGGTACTGCGACCACGTCGATCGATCATCAGTACGGCAACGCGTCGTTGATGGTCCAACCTTCCGGCACCACCAAGTGGACCGGCATCGAGAGCTTCTGCCGGCACCGTGACCTCGACCCCGGTGCCGTTCTCGCCGTCGGTGACGCCGGCAACGACATGGGAATGCTGCGTGCCGCGACCACGTCCGTGGTCATCGAATCGGCTCCCGCCACGGTCCGAGCGGCGGCCGATCATCTGATCCCCGAACCCGATGTCGGAGGCTGGGCCCAGCTGCTGGACCTGGTGTGATCGGCCCGTCGCCCGGGCACCGACAACCCACCTTCTCCGTTCCGGTGACGGCGTCTCGGCCGGTCCACCGAGCCGCGCCTCGGCGCGCTACCCTTCGGGATGTGCACCACGTGTGTGCGGGAGAGAACTCGGTTCGCCCGAGTCGCCGAAGGAGCAACCCCCCGGGAACCTCTCAGGCAGCCGGACCGCCCATGCTCAGCACCTCTGGAGAGCGGTTC
The DNA here is from genome assembly GCA_051011595.1 of Acidimicrobiales bacterium. Classification (GTDB taxonomy): domain Bacteria; phylum Actinomycetota; class Acidimicrobiia; order Acidimicrobiales; family SHLQ01; genus JAOUEE01. The sequence goes on along the minus strand of JBPCTQ010000142.1, from coordinate 1,012 downwards.
GACAGGGTTGTCGGACCCACCGAAGGGGAAAACCGGTCTCACCGGTGAATCTCTCAGGTTCCGACGACAGAGCGGGGATGACTGCCAACGCGCACCCGTTCGTTCCCTTCCTCCCAGGAGATCACCATGGCGCCCTCGCCACGGACCCAGTTCGCCGATCGCCACATCGGACCCGACGACCAAGAGATCGCCGAGATGCTGGCCACCATCGGGGTGTCCAGCCTCGACGAGCTGCTCGACCAGGCCGTCCCCAGCACCATTCGCGAACCGAACCCGCTCACCATCGGCGCACCGCTGTCGGAGACCGCCACCATCGAGCGCCTCCGCGAGCTGGCCGACCAGAACCAGGTGTTCACCTCCCTCATCGGCACGGGGTATTCGGCCACCATCACCCCACCGGTGATCCGCCGGAACCTGCTCGAGAACCCGGCCTGGTACACCGCCTACACCCCGTACCAGCCCGAGATCAGCCAGGGACGACTGGAAGCATTGTTCAACTTCCAGACCGTGGTCACCGATCTCACCGGGCTCGACCTGGCCAATGCGTCGATGCTCGACGAAGCCACCGCCGCCGCCGAGGCCATGACCCTGCTGCACCGGGTGGGCCGCACCACGGCCAATACCTTCCTCGTCGATGCCGACTGTCATCCCCAGACCCGAGCAGTCATCGAGACCCGGGCCGATCCGCTGGGTATCGCCGTGGGCACCATCGACCTCGACACCCCACCCGACGATCTCGACGACGTCTTCGGAGCCCTGCTGCAGTATCCGGGCTCGTCGGGTCAGGTCCGTGATCTGCGACCGGCGATCGATCGCCTCCACGACATCGGAGCCGGGGTCGCGGTGGCCACCGACCTACTTGCGCTCACACTGCTCACGCCACCAGGCGAGCTCGGAGCCGACGTCGCCGTGGGTTCGGCGCAGCGTTTCGGTGTGCCAATGGGCAACGGCGGCCCCCATGCCGGATTCCTGGCCACTCGCACCGAACACCGGCGGTCGCTACCCGGTCGCC
>JBPCTQ010000141.1:0-45579 GCA_051011595.1 Acidimicrobiales bacterium | reverse complement strand
GGCCGAGCGTGCAGGGAACCGTCGATTCGAAGAGGTCGGCGGTGTCGGGGTGCTCGGTCACATCGATTCGTACGATGTCGGCGAACGATTTACCGCCGATCCCTTGCTCCCACATCCACTCGAGACTTGCTGTTCTGGCTCGACGGTCGTGGCGCCACAAGGCGATTCGGGGGGCGTCCAGAGCGCTAGCCAGCTTCCCCACCGCGTCGCCGACGCTGGTGCCGGCCGACTCGGCTGTGGCCTCGTTGAAGTCGGTGGCGATCTCGCTGACAACGCCGCTCAGGTCGAGGCGCTGGGCGAGTGTCCGTTCGAGGTCGATCCGGCGCTGGAGCTGCACCATGAGGCCGGCGATGCTGCGGCATGCTTCGATCTCGTTGTCGGCCCAGCGGCGTCCGCACGGACCGCTGATGTTGATGGTGGCGGTGGTGGTCCCCTCCACCACGAGGGGCACGTTGAGCACACTCACCTGGTCGCCGCGCATTCCGGCGATCTCGAAGCTGATCGGTTCGGTTCCGGCTGCGATGTCGCGATAGAGCGGCTCGTTGAGGTCGAGGACCCGGAACTCGTCGTCGGTGCTCGAGTGGCCCTCGGCGACGTACTCCGCGGTCGTCTCGGACACCATGCGATCCCAGTCGACGACCCTGAACTGGGCGTTGTCGGCGTCGAGGAGTCCGGCCAGCCCGGCCAGGGTGTGCTCGAGCACCTCCTGGCGATCGCCCGTGAATCGATGAGCCAGGAACTCCGACGCAGTCTGATTGATGAACGCCTGAAGGATCATGCGTTGCCGGTCGGCTGCGGCTCGGTGGCTACGGTGCACCGCCTGCTCCAGGAACGTCGTCAGCGGTTCCCACGACGATGTCAGCGGTGAACCCCATGTCCAGCTGGTGGCGCCCAACCAGCCGACGTCCGCTTCCTGTTCGCCGAACGCACGAATGTCGAGTTGCAGCGCGGGCCAGTCCTGTAGGCCGGCCACGTCGGTGATTCGGGCCGAGGCCGGTTCGGCCACGGCGAGCAACGCGTCGCCGGGAAGGCCGGTGGTGGTCTCGGCGCGAAGCGCACCGTCGTCGCCCGGTCCGACGGCAATGACGGTGCCGCCCGCCACGGCGTCGTCCCATGCCGCCACGATGGTGGTGGTGCCGCCCAGGCTCACCACCCTCTTCAGGAGCTGCAGCACGCAGGCCGGCAGGTCATCGTCGGCGTCGGTGGCCAGCGCCGTGGACGCGTCTCGGATGGCCGCGCCGACCTCGACTCGGTGGCGGAGCTCGAGTTGGGTCTGGCGGATTCGAGTGATGTCGGTGAGCTGCATGGCCACGTGGGTGAGGGTGCCGTCGGGCTCCCGCACCGCTTGCCCGCTGGCAGTGGCCCATGCGGTCGTGCCGTCGGGCCGGGTCACCTCGACCTCGGTGGTGCAGCCGTCGGCCGAGCCCGTGAGCAGACGGGCCAGTTGGCCGCCGCCGTTGGGGAACGTGTACCGGTCCGGATCGGGCAGATTCCCGATCAGCTCCCGTGCCGGTCGTTGCACGAAGGCCTCGTAGGCCTGGTTCACCGCTACGAAGCGGAACTGGTCGTCGTAGACCACCATCGGGTGGGGGGACGTCTCGAAAAGAGGCCCTAAAAGGGTTGCCGCGACATCGCTGGCAGCCTGCTGGTCATCGCCGTTCACGCAGCTAGCTTCGACCCATCCGGGTCGGGGCCTTTAGAAGGTGGGAATTCTGGGCCAGACTGCCCGAATGACTTCCGAGTCAGGTGACCATGCGACCCCGCCTGGACTGATTGCCGGCGCCGACGGGTCGACCCGGTGTTGGTGGGCCGGCGACGACCCCGACTACCAGCGGTACCACGACCAGGAATGGGGCCGACCGGTGGCCGACGACCGCCGGCTGTACGAGAAGATCTGCCTCGAGGGTTTCCAGGCCGGTTTGTCGTGGCTCACCATCCTGCGCAAACGAGAGAACTTCCGTCGGGCATTCGCATCGTTCGACATCGAATCGGTCGCCCGGTTCACCGGGGACGATGTCGACCGACTGTTGGCCGACGCCGGCATCGTTCGCCATCGGGGCAAGATCGAGGCGGCCATCAACAACGCCGGTCGAGCCCTCGAAGTGCAGGAAGAGTTCGGATCACTGGCCCGCTTCGTGTGGTCCTTCGAGCCAGATGACGGTGATCGGCCTGCGCTGATGACCTACGCCGCACTCCAGGAGATGACCGAGAGCGATGCATCGCGGGCACTGAGCCGCGATCTCAAGAAGCGAGGTTGGCGGTTCGTCGGCCCCACCACGATGTATGCGTTCCTCCAGTCGATGGGTGTTGTCAACGACCACGTCGAAGGGTGTCGCCAGCGGGAGGAGATCGAGGAGGACCGTGGGCGTTTCGACCGCCCTGGCCCGTGATCAGTCCGTGCCCTCCGACGGACTGACGAAAAGATTCCGTCGGACACTCCAAAAGTCTCCATTGGACTAGCTATTCAGATCCGATGGACCTAGATTGACGGCATGAACAGCTCCTTCGACGCTCGACTCGTCGGGTCGGCGGTGGAGTCGTTCGTGGTCCAACGACTGGCACCCGGTCGTCGGCACGGTCCAACCGGTCCGTGTCCGCCGCGCTTCCCCGCTTCGTTCGATGCGTCCGGCCGGCGCCGGGCCAGTCGTGGGACCACCAACAGCCGTGACTGACCTCGACCAGGCGGCCATGGTCACCGTCGACGTCGTGTTGTTCACCATTCGCCAGGGACGGCTGAGCGTGCTGCTCGTCGAACGAGACGATTCACCGTTCGAAGGGTGCTGGTCGCTGCCGGGTGGTGCGCCGGTCGTGGCCGCCGACCTCGACCAGTCGGCCCACCGCCACCTCGAGCACAGCACCGGCGCCGAAGTGTCACCTGGTCACCTCGAACAGCTGCGCACCTACGGCAGCCCGGATCGCGATCCGAGGTCCCGTCAGGTGTCGGTGGCCTACTTGGGGTTCATGCCCGATGTGCCCGCTCCGGTGGCCGCCGGTGATCGGCCCTCGGCCCGGTTCTGGTCGATCGACGACTTCCTCAGCGGCGACGATGCTCCCGAGTTGGTGCTCGATCACCTGCAGATCATCGGCGACGGCCTCGAGCGGGCCCGGGCGAAGCTCGAGTACACCACGCTGGCCACCACGTTCCTCGAGGCGCCGTTCACCATCTCCGACCTCCGGCGGGTGTATCAGACCGTTTGGGGCGTCCGGCTGGAGCCGGCCAACTTCCGCCGCAAGGTGGTGGAGCGCACCGACGGGTTCGTCGAACCCACGGGAGAGTCCCGGCCGACGGGCCGGGCGCCGGCGTTGTTGTACCGAGCCGGACCGGCCACCGAGCTCACCCCGCCGCTCGTGCGCCCCGAGGTCGACGAAGCGACCTGAGCCGAGAGCGGCCATTGGCTCTCAGCTCGGGGGCCACACCACCGGACATCGGGGGTGATCGAGTTCCTCGCCGGAGAGAGCATCGACGTGATGGGGTTTGCGGGGGGCGCCCGGGCGCATCCGGTAGCGGGCGTCATCTCCGGCGTAGCGGAGCGAGATGGCCCGACGGATCCGGTCGTTGGTGGTGTTGGCTGTCGCTCCGTGCAGGGTTCGAGCGTGATGAACCACGACGTCACCGGGGCCGGTGTCGTAGCTGATCAGTTGCTCGGTGTCGACGGTCGGTACCGGCTCGCCTGCTGTGCCCGGGATGGCCTCGTCGGTGACGAAGAAGTTGGGCCGGTAGACCCGACCGTCGAGATGTGATCCGGGCAGGTAGTGCACCGCCCCTGACCGGCGGTCGACCGGATCGAGCGGAATCCACATCGTGCAGATCTGCTCGCCGTCGACGTGGAAGTAGGCGAGATCCTGGTGCAGTGCCGTCGTTTCGGCCGTCCCCGGTTCTTTGACCAGGACACTGTCCTCGTACAAGTTGATCTTGGACGAGCGCAGCAGGGCGGCGGCGATGGCCGGAAGGGCGCTGCGGGTGGCGAAGGCGGCAAAGTCCGGGTCGTCGATCCAGTGGTCGGTGCCCGACACGAAGCGACCCGGCCCCTTCTCCGGCGTCCCGCCGAACGACTCGGCCATCTCACTCATGTCGGCCAGCGCCGTGGGCGCGGTGATCAGCCGATCGACCGGTTGGCGCATCGCCACGACCGCTTCGATGTCGAGCACGGCAGGGAGCAACACGACACCATCGCGCCAGAAACGGTCGACTTCGGCGTCGGTGATCGCTCGGCTCGGCGACCGGGGGCCATCCACATCGGCACGGTAGAGGCCTCGGCCGGGCCGGTCCATCCATGCTGTGCCCGTCGGCTTTTGAGAATCGCCGGACAACCAGGCGAAGATGCCTGCCGAAAGGGGTGACCGTGAAACTTGGCCTCGGGCTCGATCTGTATCGGGGCGCCCAGCTCCAGGTGCCCGTGGATCGAGTACGTCGAGCCGAGGCGGCCGGGTTCCATTCGGTGTGGACGGCCGAGGCCTACGGTGCCGATGCGCTCTCACCCCTGGCCTACCTGGCGGCCCTGACCCGTGACATCAAGCTGGCCACGGGGGTCGTGCAATTGGCGGCCCGGTCGCCGGCCGCGACCGCCATGCACGCCATGACCATCGATGCGCTCGCCGGTGGGGGACGGGTGATCATCGGGCTCGGTGTGTCCGGTCCACAGATCGTCGAAGGATGGTACGGACGACCTTGGGGGTCACCGAACGCCGCCCTTGGTGACTACGTCACCATCATGAGGAAGGTGCTCGAACGGTCGGAGGCAGTCACCCACGACGGGTCCGAGTATCCGTTGCCGTACACCGGGCCTGGGTCCGTCGGGCTGGGCAAGCCGCTCAAGTCGATCCTGCATCCTCATCCCGGGATCGAGATCTGGGTGGCATCGGGAGGCCCGAAGAACACGGCATTGGCGTCCGAGCTGGCCGATGGTTGGCTGCCCATGGGATATGGACCCGACGGTTCGACGGTGCACGGTCCCGCCCTTGCCGAAGGTGCCGCTCGTCGCCGAGATGGTGATCGAGAGTCGTTCGAGATCTTCGGCAACCTGTCGATCGAGATCTGCGATGACGTCCGGGCGGCCATCGACCGCCGCAAGCCGCTCACGGCCATGTACGTGGGGGGAATGGGTTCGGAGACCCACAACTTCCATCGGGAGGCGATGGCCCGGCGCGGCTATCCGGCCGAAGCGGCTCGCATACAAGAGTTGTGGTTGGCCGGCCGCAAGGACGAAGCGGTGGCTGCGGTGCCCGACGAGTACATCGAAGAGGGGTCCGCCTTCGGTTCGATCGAGCGGATTCGTCGCCAGTGGCCGACCTTTCTTCACCCCGGGCTGACCGGACTCATCATTCGGTGCGACACCGACGAGGGTTTGGATCTCGCGGCCGATCTGGCGGGCCTGGAGCCACGACCACCCCATGGAGATCGAGATGCCTGACTACGAGTTCATCAGCATCGATACACCGGCCGAGTTCGTCGCTCGGATCACGCTCGACCGCCCGGAGAAGCGCAACGCCATCTCTACGCCGCTGCGGGCCGAGCTGTTCGACGCCCTCCACCATCACGATGTCGATGAGGCGGTCAGGGTGACCATCGTTCGGGGTGCGGGGCCGTGTTTCTCGTCGGGCTACGACCTCTCGTCGCCGCTCAGCGAGAACCCGCCGCTGGTGGTTGCCCCCGGTGACGGCGAATGGGCTCGCCAGGCCGGGGAGGGATGGTTCTCGATCTGGGACCTGGCCAAGCCGGTCATCGCCCAGGTGCACGGGTACGCCATGGCGGGCGGCACCGAGCTGGCTGCTGCGTGCGACCTCGTCTACGTCGCCGAGGACGCCCAGATCGGGTACCCGGTGGTGCGGGTGGCGAGTCCGCCCGACTGGCAGTTCCACACACCCCTGCTCGGCCTCCGCTCGGCCATGGAGATGATGCTCACCGGCGACTCCTATTCCGGCGTCGAGGCGGTTCAGGTCGGCTTCGCCAACCGAGCTTTCCCGGCCGAACAGCTCGAGGCCGAGGTGCTCGCCATTGCGCAACGGGTGGCCAAGACCGCGTCCGATCTCCAACAGATCAACAAACGGGTCGTGCATCGTGCCTTCGACGTGTGGGGCGCACGAGCAGCCATCCGAGCCGGTCAGGAGCTTCAGGCCCTGGCCGGACACCAGGCATCGGTTGCCGCGTTCCGGGCCGATCCCCTGGGAACCATGAAACGAGCCTTCGACGATGTCGGCGGCTCGGCCCCCGAGACAGACGAGGAATAGCCACGTGTCCATTCGTGTCGAACACGACGATCGCCAGGTGACCACCATCACCCTCGATCGTCCGCAGGTGAAGAACGCACTGGATTCCGATGCGTTCGTGGCGTTGGGTGACGCGCTGCGTGAGGCGGCCCGTGGCGATTGTCGAGCGGTGGTGCTCACCGGCTCCGGTGGCAACTTCTGCTCGGGTGCCGATCTGAGCACCCAGTCCCGCGCTCGTCCGACACACCCGATCGAAGGCATGCGCGAGGTCGGCCGAACCATCCTCGCCCTCCATCACCTGCCGGTGCCCACGGTGGCCCGCGTTGACGGTGTCGCGGTGGGTGCCGGGCTCAACCTGGCGCTGGGTTGCGATCTGGTGGTGGCCACGGACCGGGCTCGCTTCTGTGAGATCTTCGCCCGTCGCGGTCTGAGCATCGACGGTGGTGGGAGCTGGCTGTTGCCTCGGCTGGTCGGCCTTCACCGGGCCAAGGAGTTGGCCCTGTTGGCCGACATGATGTCGGCGGCGGAGGTGGCCGCCATGGGTCTCGTCAACCGGGTGGTGCCGGTCGACGACCTCGATGCCGAGATCGAGCGGATCGTCGGGCGTCTGGCGGCGGGACCGACGCTGGCGCTGGGCCTGACGAAGAATCTGCTCAACCAATCGGCGGGGCTCACCATGGCCGAGGCCGTCGAGGCCGAAGCGGTCGCCCAGTCGATGAACTTCGCCACCGAGGACACCACCGAAGGCTTCCAGGCCTTCGTCGAGAAGCGGGACCCGACCTTCAACGGGCGCTGACCACAGGTCGGCCTGGACCGACGGGGCCAGGCTCGGGGTCAGTCGCCCTGTTGTTCGCGGAGGAACGCTTCGACTTCGGCCGCCAGGTCGTCGCCGTCGACCACCGTCAGCTCGTCGGTGACAGCCGGGGAGCTGGCATCGAAGTCTTCTTCGAGTTGTCGGACGAATCCGAGTGCTTCGGGATCGGCGGCCAAGGCTTCGTCGACCTGCTCTTCCCAAGCCGCCACCTCGGCATGGCTGGCATCGTGGCCGGTGTCGATCGCCAAGATGGTGGACAGGTGGCGTAACAGGGCGGACCGGGCTTTGGGATTGGGACTGCCCATCACGTACGGCGGCACCGCGGTCCGCACCGACAGCACCGGGATGTCGAGGCGATGCAGGGTGTCGTGCAGCACGCCGACAACACCGGTTGGGCCCTGATAGGACGGCCGACCGACACCCAGCCGACGAGCGAGGTCGGCGTTGGTGCAGCTGGACGTGATCTGGAACGGTCGATTGTGGGGTTGGCGGCCCGGAGCCGCCCCCAGTGTGACCACCATCTCGACGGCCAGCTCCGACGCGACCGTGGCGAGGTGACGGCAGAACGACGTCCACCGAAGATGGGGTTCGATGCCCGCCAGCAGGACCAGGTCGTGGGCGCCGGCCCCGGCCACGCTCGGTCGGACGGCCACACACTCGTTCTCGGGCCAGGCGATGGTGCGGACGCCACCCTCCATCTGGACCGTGGGGCGCTGCTGGGTGAAGTCGAAGAAGGTCTCGGGGTCGATTCGGGCCACCGGGTGAGTGGGCCACCGATCGGCGAGATGACGGACGGCGGACGTGGCTGCCTCGCCGACATCGAACAATCCCTCGAACGCCGCGATGAGTACCGGCCGGGTCAATTCCGCTCGTTCGGTCCACTGGAGGTCCGTCATCGGTGAGAGCTTCGGGGATGGGTCTCGTTCGGGACAAATCCACGGCCGGAACAGACTGCGGGCCAACGGGTCGCGCGCCGCGCCGAATCGGTACCATGTGGTCGATGGGACGGAGAGAGCAGCTGGTACGTCGTGCCCGCCGAGCGGGTCGGGCCGCGCTCGATCGGGGCTCGGCCTCGATCGACCGCGCCGGCACCGTGGTGCGCGACCGTTTGGCTCGTCGGGGTCACTCGGAGGAGCCGCCGCCGTCGGTGCAGACCGTCCCGCCGGCCCCTCTCTCGCTGGTCGACGCCCGCCCCGATGACATCAGCACCCCGACCCCGATCGACGATCTGGCTTCGCTCACGAAGGTCGAGCTCTATCGGCTGGCCCAGGAGCGTGACATCGAGGGCCGATCCAAGCTGTCGAAGGACGAGTTGGTGAAGGTGCTTCAGTCGACGGCTGACTGACCGGTCACCAGAGACCCGGTCGCCAGCGGCGGAACAGCGTGATGGCGGCCACGGCTGCGAACAAGCCCAGGCTGATGATGAGCGCCCACCGGCCGGCTCGGGACGACAGATCGCCGGCGGTTCGAACAAGGGCGGCCAGGCGGTCATCGTCGACCTCCAGCAGCTCGTCGTCGATCGTCGTGGTGCCACCGCACTCGACCTCGGACTCGAGGCCCGTGTTGGTCCGAACCGCCCGGACCCGCAAGGCGTCGACGTCGGCCAATACCGGTAGGCCATCGGGGTAGTTGACGATCACCGGCGGCCGCGCTCTTCCCGACTCCACGACGACGTCCTCGAAGACCAGCGTGTCGTTGTCGGTGTCGCTCGGCATGCCGGTGAACACGACGGCCACGTCGATCAGGTCGGCGTCGGGGCACACCGGGCCCGAGGCGGTGGTCGTGGTGGCTGCGTCGGCCGACAGCGTGGTCGTGGGATCGGTGGTCGTGGTGCTCTCGGTTTGGGCACGAGCCGGTCCGCCCGCCACCACCGCGATGAATATGGCCGCGGTCAGCCCGAATGCGAGGAACCGCCAGGTGCGCATCGAGCCGACGATACCGGTGGGAGCCGCCGATTCGGCCCTCGATGTCCGCTACCGTCGTGTCGGTGACCGAGCCGTCGACACCGGACGCCCTTGATGTCGGCGCCACCCATGGGTGGGTGTTCGGATGCTGTGTCACCGCCTTCTGCCTGGGTTTTGCTGCGTCGGTGCTGTTCGAGCTGGTGATCTACGACATTCCCGAAGTTGCCACCTGGTGGGACTTCGATGCCCTGTTCGCGTCTTTGTGCGCCTGGATCAGCCTCATGGTCGTCTCCGCGTCGCGCCTGCGCATCGATCTCGATGGCATCCACCAGCGATCACTGCTGCGCCGCCGCTCGTGGGCGTGGAACCAGATCGAAGAGCTGGGCAGCCGCCCGCCCCGAATCGCCATGGTGAGCGCGGTTCTTGCGTTCCGAACGCTCGGTCGGTGGCACCTGACCCCCTGGGGCATCAACAGCCACCCCGGGGGAGCGGAGCGGCTGCTCGAGCTGGCTGCGCCTCTGGCCGCCTACGCCGGTGTGCCGGTCGCCGGGCGAGAATCCATTCCTGTCCCGACCGATAGTTGACACCGCCATGAGTACCTTCGCCACCGCCGACCTGTGTGATGACCACGAGCACGAGACCGAGGTGGTCCAACCCTCACTTCGGTCCTTTGGTGGTGTGGGGGCATTCTGCGGTCCTGCGCACACCCTGAAGGTCTTCGAGGACAACACGTTGGTGCGGGCGTCTCTCGAGGAGGCGGGTGATGGCCGGGTCCTGGTGATCGATGCCGGCGGTTCGTTCCGCTGTGCCGTCGTCGGTGGCAATCTGGGCCGGCTGGCGGCCGACAACGGGTGGGCCGGAATCGTCGTCTGGGGTTGCGTGCGAGACACCGACGAGCTGGCTCGGGCCGCGACCGGCGTCCTGGCACTGGCTGCGCACCCGCGGCGGTCGGTGAAACGCAACGAAGGCCAGTCCGGTCTGGTGGTGGAGGTTGGTGGTGTACACGTCGCCCCCGGGAGCTGGGTGTACGCCGATGGCGACGGTGTGGTGGTCGCGCCCCGCGACCTGCGCTGATCGGTCGAGCAGTGGTGATGCACCGGACACCGTTTGATTGGGTTCCACGGCCCCCTAGGGTCGGGTCATGACTGCTTCGTCGCGCAGCGTGCACGTCCATCGCGATGTCCAGGGTGGTACGGCGCGCGCCGCCGTGTTCGGGGTCAGCGACGGGTTGGTGTCGAACGTGGCCCTCATTCTGGGAGTCGCCGGTGCCACCACCGATGCCTCGTTCGTGCGGGTGGCCGGCCTCAGCGGACTCATCGCCGGTGCGATCTCCATGGCCGCCGGCGAGTATCTCTCGATGCGGGCGCAGAACGAGCTCATCGAGCGGGAGGTCGAGCGGGAGCGTCGTTCCATCGAGGAGAACGTCGACGACGAGACGGCCGAGCTGGTGGCCATCTACGAGAAGCGGGGCCTCCCGGCCGAGCAGGCCAATGCCCTGGCCGAGCAGGTCATGGCCGATCCCGACGTGGCCCTCGACGTGCACACCCGCGAGGAGATGGGTGTTGATCCATCCGACATGGGGCGACCCATGGCCGCCGCGGTGGCATCGTTCTTCTCGTTCAGCATCGGTGCGGTGTTGCCATTACTTCCCTGGTTGGTGGGGTCAGGGGACTCTGCGTTGGTGGCCACGGTGGTCCTCGGATTCGCCGGCGCAGCCATCATCGGCGCGGTGCTGGCCCGGTTCACCGAACGGTCGCCATGGCGCACGGCGCTCCGCCAGGTGTTGGTGGCCGGGGCGGCCTGCACGGCCACCTATCTGATCGGCACGGCAGCCGGTACATCGGTCTAGTTCCGCTTCGGTCATCCGACCAGCCGTCAGCGCGCTAAAGCGCGGCGGCAAATACGTCGTAATACCTCCTACTGGGCCCTGGACCTCGTAGGAGTACCGATGGCTTTATCTCGAGCTCAAGCAGCTCACCTGATGCGCCGGGTGTGTCTCGGTGGCGGCACCGATGCCGAGATCGATCACTTCACCGGACGTAGCCGAGCATCGGCGGTCAACGAGGTCATCAACGACGCCCTGACGGCACCGGCGCCGCCGCATCCGGACTGGACGGGCCTGCCCAACCCCTGGGCTGAGGAGACCGCCACCATCGGATGGTGGATCGACCAGATGAACTACAGCTCGGGCCCGCTGCGGGAGAAGATGGCGTGGTTCTGGCACGGTCACTTCTGCACCGAAGAGGACAAGATCTTCGACATGGATCTCATGTTCGACCAGAACACGCTGTTCCGGTCCCAGGGGCTCGGCAACTTTCGGAATCTGGTGCAGGCCGTGTCCATCCAGCCGGCCATGTTGATCTATCTCGACAACGAGACCAATCAAAAGGGCGCCGAGCAGGAGAACTTCGCTCGCGAGCTCATGGAGCTGTTCACCGTCGGTCGGGAGAACTACACCGAATCCGACGTGGTGGCCATGGCGAAGGCCTGGACCGGACACAACTCGGTCGGCTGGGTCCAGGCCGGCAACGGCAGTTGGCAGTACGTGCCCGACTACACGTTCAAACCCGAATACCACGACAACACCCAGAAGACACTCTTCGGCAAGACCCGGAACTGGAACGGTCCCGGCACGATCAACGAGATCTGCAACGGCGCCCGCAAGGTGGAGTGCTCGGAGTTCATCGCCGGCAAGCTGTGGCGGTTCTTCGCCCATCCGAATCCCTCGAACGCACTGGTGCAGAGCCTCGGCAGCCACTTCCGTAGCTCGGGGCTCAACATCGCCGAGTTGATGCGCCACATCCTCATGCACGACGACTTCTGGGCTGCCGGCAGTCGTTATGCGTTGGTGAAGAGCCCGGTGGAGTTCCTGGCCACGATCCTCAAACGCACGGGTGCGGAGATGGACGCCAACGGTCGCCGTTGGTACCTCCAGGGTATGGGCCAGGTGCCGTTCGATCCGCCCGACGTGGCCGGTTGGGGCGACAACGAGGACTGGTTGTCGACGGCGACGGCCTGGGGCCGGGCCTTGGCGGTCAAGCACACTCGCTGGCAGCTCGACGACCTGGGTCACCTCCAGAATCTGGAGGAAGCCGGCGGCAACGTGGTCGCCAATCGGGTCTTCGAGCTGTTGGGTATCACCGAACCGACCGCCCAGACCCGACAGGTGATCCGCGACTGGGTCGCCGCTGTCCAAGAGAGCCGGCATGTGTGGTCGATCACCCCGCAGGCCTACGTGCTCGCCGCCCTGTCGCCCGACTTCCAGCTGAACTGAGATCGCCATGTCCCGACGTTCTGATTTCGATTCCGCCTACCAGGCCCTGTGCCGTCCGGCCGTCACGGCCGATGCGCTGAGCCGCCGCCGCTTCCTGCAGGCGGCCGCCGCGACCGCGGGCGCCATGGCTGTGCCCCCGATGCTGGGAGACCTGGCCCAGGCCGGGGCGTTCGGCGCCAACGACCGAATCCTCGTGTTGATCATGATGGGCGGGGGCAATGACACCCTCAACACGGTTGTCCCCACCAACAAACCCGCCTACCACGACCTGCGCGGCTCGCTCGCCATCCCGGGCAACCAGACACTGCCCATCGGCGGCGGCTTCGGGCTCCATCCGTCACTGAGCTACCTCAAGCAACGGTGGAACCAGGGTGATGTCGCCATCGTGCACGGTGTCGGCAACCTGGCCGACGACCACTCGCACTTCAGCTCACTTGCCCAGTGGATGACCGGTTCATCGCAGCCGGGAACCCTCTCGGGCTGGGCCGGCCGCTATCTCGATGGCGTGCCCGGCGCACTGTCCGGCATCTCGGTCGGCGATCAAGGGGTGCCCTTGCACCTCATCGGCGACAACTCCATGGCCGTGGGCCTGCCCCGACGGGGAGATCTCTTCGGTGCCGATCAGACGAATCTGTACGAGACCCTGGTGTTCGACGCCATCCAGGACTACGCCGTCGGAGGGTCCGGGAACGGTGCCCTCGGTGATCTCATCGCCGATGTCTTCGCCGAGTCCATCGATACCGCACAGGTCGTCGAGCCGATCTACACCCCAACCATCCAGCAGGACGGTCTGGTGGCCGATCTCAAGTTGGCGGCCCGATTGATCAACCTCAACCTCGGTGCCCGGGTGGTCAACGTGGGGTATTCGGGTTTCGACACCCACGATGACCAGGCCGGCGATCATGCCGATCGGTTGGCCGAGCTCGACCTCGGGCTCCAGACCTTCTTCAATGACCTCAGCCCTGCCCAGCGGTCTCGCACCACGGTGATGACGTTCAGCGAGTTCGGCCGTCGCGCCGAGGCCAACGACTCCAACGGTACCGATCATGGTTCGGCGGGGTCCTTGTTCTTCATCGGCGGTGAGGTTTCTGGCGGATTCTTCGGCGAGCACCCCAGCCTCACCAACCTGACCGAACGAGGCGACCTGGCCACATCGGTCGACTTCCGGTCGGTGTACGCCACGGTGTTGGAACAATGGCTCCAGGCCGACTCGAACCAGATTCTGGGCGGCAACTACGAGACACTCGACATCTTCGGTCCTCGGGGATCGGGCGGTGTCCAGATCGATCCGGGTACCCACGAACAACAGGTCGTGTGGCAGAACGGCCAGTGGGTCGTCGTGTCCTCCTCTTCGGTCGAACCCGATGCCGTGACATCGTTGCCGCCCGACCCCGGGGCCCCGCCCCGCCTCGGCAGCGAGACGCCGCCTCGTCGACCGCTGGATGCGCCGATCACGGCGCCGACCGCGACGTCGGAGCTCGATGCGTACCGCAAGGGGCTCATCAGCTCGGACAGCCGCCTGCGCCGTCCCGACGGAGCTGGTCGAGACCAACTTCGACGCCTGCTGCGGCCCCGCCAGCCGGCCTGATCGGGCTTGGCCCGGGGCGGCGCGACGGTGCTCACAACCGACGCAGTCCGCGCCGATAGGCAGGTGAGAAGGCCGCCCGGGTCTTCGAGGGACGCCTCATTCGTGTCAGTGCCATCCGAGACCGAACCTCCACGTCGCCGCTGGCTCGTGCCGGTTCGGGCGCGCCTGCTCGCCGCCTTTGTGGTCCTGTCGCTACTCCCGCTGAGCGCGCTGGGTTTCGTCGCCTATCAGACCCAGCGTGACGCCCTCACCGAGGACACCAGCACCCGTGTGGCCAGCTCCGCCGATGGGCTGCAGGATCAGCTCGACGTCTACGTGACCGAGGACCTCACTCGCGTCACGGACATCAGCGGCGACGGAGTCCTGCAGGCAGCGGTGACCGCGTACGGCGAGGATCCGTCGGCGACCAACCTGTCGGCGATGCGATTGCGGGCGTTGTCGCTGGTGAGATGGCCCGTCCTGTCCGTCTCCGTCCTGGACGAGGACCTCGACTTGATCGTCACCACCGAGGCATCGTCGGCCCGGTTGGTGGACATGGGCGCCCTCGAATCGGTCGCCCGCAACCAACGCATCGGCCATCTGATTCCTGGTCGCAGTGGAGGGCTCTCGAGCCTGGCCCACGCTCCCGTGTTCGTCGAGGGTCAAGCCTTGGCCACCGTGGTGGTGGAGACCGACATGACGCCGATGGCGGAGATGGCCGAGGAGTTCCGTGGTCTCGGCGAATCGACCGAGGTCCTGCTGGCCGTTCGTGACGGGCGCGGGAATGCCCAGCTGGTGGTCGATGCCCCGGTCTCGGGAGACCTTGCCTTCGAATCCGTTGTCCCCGCCGGCGACAGCGAGAACCTGTTGTCGCGCTCGGTGGGGGGTGAGGACACCCAGTTCACCGACATCGAGGACTCCCGTGGTGTCCCGGTGTTCGCCGCGACGCGCCGCATCGACACGGCCGGCTGGGGCTTGGTCGTGAAGGTCGACAGCTCGGAGGCGCTCGCCGGAGCCGACCGGTTCCGTGACATCGTGATCGGCGCGCTCATCGTGGCCGCGCTGACGGTCTTCGCCCTCTCGTGGATCGCGGCGCGAACGATCACCCGGCCCATCGTGGAGCTGACCGACACCGCCACCGCCGTCTCGAGTGGAGATCTCAGTACTCGGGCGGCAGTGAAGAGAAACGATGAGCTGGGCACGCTCGCCACCGCGTTCAACAGCATGACCGACGCCTTGGTGGACATCGCCGGTCACGAAGCGGAACGAACCTCGGAGCTGCAGGTTTCGAACCGGAGATTGCGCGAGTCCGAGAGTCGGATCCGAGCCATCCTCGATCACGCGGCCGACGGCATCATGCACGTCGACAGCGACGCTCGAATTCTGGAGTTCAACGCGGCGGCCGAGAAGATGTTCGGCTACCACGCGGACTCACTCATGGGGACGCCGGCCGATCGCCTGCTCGAATGGTACGAACCAACCGACGAACAGGCCGAAACCCCCATCATCCTGGGCGCCGAACAAGACGACACCGGCACCGTCACTGCGGTGGCGTCACGAAAGGACGGATCGAAGTTCCCGGCTCTGGTGTCGGTGAGCCGGATCGATGATGGTCCGACCTGGACCTACACGGTGATCGTTCGTGACATCAGCGAGCGTATTGCCTTCGAGCGACGGCTCGAATTCCAGGCCACCCATGACACCCTCACCGGTCTGCCCAACCGCGACGTGATGGCCCGCGAGCTCCAGCGCTCGCTCGACGACACCATCGCCGGCGGTCGGCCGGTGGGTCTGTTGTTCCTCGACGTCGACCGGTTCAAAACTGTGAACGACACCCTTGGTCATCAAGCTGGTGACGAGCTGCTGCGGGGCGTGGCCCAGCGGCTGCGTGAGTGCGTGCGACCGAGTGATGTGGTGGCTCGTTTCGGTGGCGACGAGTTCGTGGTGTTGGCGCGCGGTCTGCGCGACGCCGACGACATGATGATCGTCGCCAACCGCATCGGTGACAGCATGGTGCGCCCCTTCGTGCTCGAAGGGGAGGAGACCTTCACCTCGGTCAGCATGGGTGTGGTGGTCAGTGACGATGGCAGGATCTCGGCCGAGGACATGCTCGGCAATGCCGACGTGGCCATGTATCGGGCCAAGCAGGGCGGCCGCGACCGGGTCGAGGTGTTCGACGAGGAGATGCGGGAACGTATTCGTTCTCGTCACGAGATCGAGAACGCGCTCCGACGAGCCCTCGACACCGACGAGTTGTTCTGCCAGTTCCAACCGATCCTGAGTCTGGCCAACGATCAAGTGGTCGGCGTGGAAGCCCTGGCCCGGTGGGATCGCCCCGAGCACGGTCTGGTCTCGCCGGCCGATTTCATTCCGGTGGCCGAAGAGAGTGGCCTCATCCTGGGCCTCGGTCGACAGGTCTTGCGCACGGCGTGCGAGCAGATGGCGGCCTGGGAACAGGCCCACCCGGAGTCGCCGCTTCGTATGTCGGTGAATCTGTCCGGGCGTGAGCTGGCCGATCCGGATTGTGTCGACACCGTGACCGGCATACTCGAGAGCACCGGCGCCAACCCCGAGCTGCTGATCCTGGAGATCACCGAGACGGTGCTGCTCGAAGACCTCGATCATGCGTGCGCGACGCTCCGCGACCTCCGCGACCTCGGTGTCCGAATCGCCATCGACGACTTCGGCACCGGCTATTCGTCGCTCACCTATCTGCGTCGTTTCCCGGCCGATGTGGTCAAGATCGACCGCAGCTTCATGGGCGAGCTCGAGTCTGACGAGGGCATCGATTCGTCGATTGTGGCCATGGTGCTGGCGTTGGGTCGGAGCCTCGATCTCGAGGTGGTCGCCGAGGGAGTCGAGAACGAAGATCAGCTGGCTCGGCTCCGAGAGCTCGATTGTGAGTTGGTGCAGGGTTTCCTCTTCGCCCGCCCGGGTTCCGCGGGGGCGGTGGAGGCCCTGGCGTGGCCCGAATCGCTGCCGCCTCCAATTCCCATCGACGAGGCGTGGAGCGAAGAATCCAGCTTCTCGCGGAACCAGTGACCGGTCTCGGATCGTCGAAGTACTGTCCGAACCCATGGAGGTACCGGAGAACATGACCACCTTGACCACTCGAATTGTCCGTTCCGCCCTGCCCTTGGCCCTGTTGCTGGGGCCGGTGGCCATCGGCTGCAGCAGCGACGGCGACCAAGCGGCTACTGATGACCCCGTGCCGGGCACCTCGGTCACCACCGACACCGGCGGCGGCCGCCTCAACGGCGGAGACGCCGGCCCCACCCCGATCGTCGATGACTACATCGGCTTGACCCCAGCCGAAGCCGAGGCTCTGGCCGAGGAAAAGGGTGTCATCTACCGGGTCGGTCGAGTCGACGACGAGGTGTTCGCGCTCACGCTCGATTTCGTGACCAGTCGTATCACCGTGGAGATCGACGACGGCGTGGTGACTGTCGCCACGGTGGGCTGACACCGCCTGTTCCGGGCCCAACCCCCCACTAACCTCGGCAGCCATGAGCGCGAGGAAGTGGGGGGTGCTGCACCCAGGGGCCATGGGATCGTCGGTCGTCGCCTGCCTGGCGGCGACCGGCCACGAGGTCCTCTGGTGCAGCGCCGGGCGCGGTTCTGAGACCCGTCAACGGGCTCACGCGGCCGGCGCCCGTGACGTGCCGGCTCTCGATCAGCTGGTGGCCGAGAGTGACGTCATCGTGTCGGTGTGTCCCCCAGGTGCGGCCGAGGCGGTTGCTCGGAGTGTGGCCGGCCTGGGCTTCGACGGCTGCTACGTCGAAGCCAACGCCATTGCTCCGTCGACGGCGCGAACGATTGCTGGCGTGCTCGCCGAGGCTGGGGCCACGGTTGTCGATGGCGGCATCGTCGGTCCCCCGGCGTGGTCACCCGACACCACCCGGTTGTTCGTCAGCGGCCCCGACCACGAGCTTGTGGCCGCGGCGTTGTCCGGATCTCCCCTGGAGGTCGTTGCCATCGACGGTGGGGTGGGGTCGGCTTCGGCGCTGAAGGTGGCCTATGCCAGCTGGACCAAAGCGGTTGGTGCCGCCTTGCTGGCCATCCGGGCCTACGCCGATGCCGAAGGTGTCGCCGACGTGTTGCTCGCCGAGTGGAGTCGCTCCCAACCCGGCACGATCGAGCGGAGTGAGCTCACCGCGACGGCCGTCGGCCCCAAGGCCTGGCGGTTCGGCGACGAGCTGCGGCAGCTGGCGCTCGCCATGGACGACGTCGGCCTACCCGGGGGGTTTCAGGCCGCCGCAGCGGAGATCTTCGACCGGTTGGCGCCGCTGAAGGACACCTCCGAGGTGCATGTCGATCAGGTCGTGACTCTTCTCGGTGGTGGTGGCCCCGGTGATGGAGCTCGGTAGCAGTCGGGCCCAGGCCCGTATCGACACTGCACACGGCGGCCGGCTGTGCTCGCTGCTGATCGATGGCCATGAGGTTCTCGTGACCAGTGACGAGAACCACGACCCCCTGCGATGGGGGTGCTACCCCATGGTGCCGTGGGCCGGCCGAGTTCGTGATGGGCTCTTCCAATGGCAAGGAGTCGAACATCGGTTGCCGGTTGCGCTCGAATCCCACGCCATCCACGGCCTCGGATACACCAGCCAGTGGCGGCAGGTTGCCGATGATCGAATCGATCTCGAGCTGGGCGAGCCGTGGCCGTGGTCGGGCTGGGTCGAGTCGACCTTCCTGCTCGACGACGCCGCGCTGCGGTGGACGATCGCCGTGACCAACACCGACCGGAGCCGGTGGCCTGTCATGGTCGGATGGCATCCGTGGTTTCGTCGCCACATCGATGGCGCCGAGGCCGCCCTGGGTTTCGTGGCTGGTTCCCAGATGGAGCGCGATGGCGCCCACATTCCGACCGGCCTCCTCATCGAACCTCTCGAAGGCCCGTGGGATGACTGCTTCTCGGATGTCGAGCAACCAGTTCGCATCTTCTGGCCGGGCGCGGTCGAGCTGGAACTGCGATCGGATTGCACCCACTGGGTGGTCTACACCGAGCCTGACCACGCGCTGTGCGTCGAACCCCAGAGTGACGGTCCCGACGCCTTCAATCGGCCGACCAGTGGCCCCGAGAGTCGTGACCGGGCAGTCTCCCCGAACGAGACGTTCAGTCGATGGTTCGAGATCCGGTGGGGTCGATGAGGCCGCCTGTTGTGGTGACGATCGCCGGATCGGACAGCGCAGGGGGAGCCGGCATCCAGGCCGACCTGCGCACCTTCGCCGCCCACCGGGTTCACGGCGCCACCGTCATCACCGTGGTCACCGCCCAGAACACCACCGAGACCCTGGCGGCCACCTTCATCGAACCGGCCATGGTTGCCGCCCAGCTGCAGATGATTCTCGACGACCTACCGGTGGCGGCGGTGAAGACGGGGATGCTGGGATCGACCGAGGTGATCGACATCGTGGCCGAACAGGCCGACCGAGGACGGCTGCCCAACCTCGTGGTCGATCCGGTCCTGGTCGATTCCGCCGGCCGAATTCTGTTCGAGGAGGAGGTGGCCCGTGGCTACGTCGACCGGCTCTTCCCGCATGCCGTGGTCGTTACGCCCAACCTGCACGAAGCGTCGTTGCTCGGCGGCTCGCCGGTTGTGTCGGTCGCCGACATGGAGGCGGCAGCCACCCGCCTCGGCGCGATGGGCCCGACAGCGGTGGTGGTGAAGGGCGGCCGGCTCCCCGAGAAGGAGTCGACCGATGTGGTGTGGTCCCGGGGTGCGGTGCGACGACTGGCCGGGGAACGTATCGAGACCGCCAACGACCACGGAACGGGATGCAGCCTGGCTGCCGCGATCGCCTCCAATCTGGCGCGGGGCGCCGATCTCGACGCCGCCCTCGACGGCGCCAAGACGTTTGTCACTGCGGCAATTGCATCCAGCGCGAACTGGGAGATGGGCGCCGGGCACGGCCCCATCGATCATCTGGGCTGGTCGGGATAGAGCAGGTGGCGGCGGCTGGCGTCGATGGCCAGCTGTGTGTTCGTTCCCGGAGAGACGCGGTGGTCGGCGGTGGCGACCAAGTCGGTGTCGCCCACTTCGACGACACACTCGAAGCCCCGTGCCGTGAAGCGACTGCTCTTCACCGTGCCCGCCACCGGGCCTTCGGCCACCATCTGGACCGACTCACCGAGGAGCAGGACTGCTGTGGGTTGGTCCGGGGTGTCGGGGGTGGGGCCCAGATCGCCGACCGGGGAGACCAGCCGACCGCCCTCGGCCAGCACCGGCACCACGTTGTGGTGTCCGAGAAAGCGAGCGACCCATTCGGTGGGGGGCGCGGCCCACAACGCGTCGGGTGGGCCGGCGGCCACAATCCGACCCTGCCGCATGATCCCGATGTGGTCGGCCAGAGCAAAGGCCTCGTCGCGGTCATGGGTGACGTGGACGGCCGTGAGCGACAACTCACTGCGAAGCAGGGCCAGATCGGAAACCAGCTGCTCGCGTAGCAGCCGATCGAGCGACGCCAGCGGCTCGTCGAGCAGCAGCAGCCGCGGGCGCGGCGCCAGGGCACGGGCCAGGGCCACTCGTTGTGCTTCGCCACCGGACAGGCTGGCCACGGATCGGGGCTCGAAACCCGGTAGCCCGACCTGCGCCAACAACTCACGAGAACGAGCGGCAACGTCGTCCGCCCCGGATCCCTGCATCTCCAACCCGAAGGCCACGTTTCCACCGACGGACCGGTGGGGGAACAGGGCGTCCTGTTGGAACATCAACCCGAAACCCCGTTGGTGGACCGCTGTGGCGGCGAGGTCGACGCCGTCCCACAGAATACGACCGTGATCGATCGGTTGAAGGCCGGCGATGGCGCGCAACAGGGTGCTCTTCCCGCAGCCGCTCGGTCCGAGCAGCACCACGATCTGCCCCGGACGAACGTGGAGTCCGATGTCGCGCAAGATCGGCGTGTCGTCGATCGACACGCCGAGGTCCTCGAGTTGGAGGCCTTCGTTCACCATCCTCGGAAACCTCCGGGTGGACGAAGCCGATCGATGACGGCGACGGCGAGGACAACGATCACCAACAAGATCACCGCCAGGGCGAACGCCTGGGTTCGCATCGTCTGACCGGGCGTTCCCAGCAGGCGGAAGATGGCCGGCGGAGCAGTGAGGTCGTCAGCGGAGCGTGGGAGAACGGAGGTGGCGCCGAACTCGCCCATCGAGACGGCGAACGCGAATGCGGCCCCCACCGCAATGCCTCGTCCTGCCACCGGCAGGTCGACGGTACGGAACACCGTCCTCGGGGGAGCGCCGAGTGTGCTGGCCGATGCCCGCAGCCGGCCGTCGAGACTCCGCAGCACCGGCGCCACCGACCGCACCACGAACGGAATACCCACCAGGGAGTGAGCGATCGGGAGGATCCACCAACTGGTCCGCCAGGCCAGGGGTTCATCGCCGAAGGCCAGGAACAATCCGAAACCCAGGGTCACCGCCGAGGTACCCAGCGGCACCAATAGCCCGGCGTCGAGCACACCCGAGATCCGACTCCTGCCGTAGACCACCACTAGCGACGCCAGCGTTCCGATGGTGATGGCCAGGAGGGTGGCCACAACCGCCACCTTCAACGAGTTGCCGATGGTGGCGAGCGGGCTCGTTCCCAGCAGGGCGTTGCGCTCGGTGAGCTCCTGGTAGGCAGCGAGCGACCACCGCTGGCCGCGGTCGATCGACCGCTCCACCAGGACCACCATCGGCGCCAAGATGTAGACGAGGAGTGGCCCCAGGCTGACCAGGACCACTAGCCGGTCTCGGCCGCTGCGTATCGATCGGGCTCGCTCCTGTTCGCCCACCAGACGATGTGAGATGGCGTGGCGCCGCTGGAGGATGGTGGTGGCGGCCGACAATGCAATGACGGCAACGAGTTGCACGATGGCGATGCCGGCGGCGACATCGAGTTCCAGTCTCCGCACACCGAACCGCCAGATCTCGGTTTCGATGGTGGCGTGGAGCCCGTCACCGAGGATGAGGATCACACCGAACGACGTGAACGAGAAGAGGAACACAATGGCCGCGGCGGCGGCCATGGCGGGACGCAGGAGCGGCCAGGTGACCAGCCGGAACGCGGCCCACGGCGACGCGCCGAGCACGCGGGCTGCGTCCTCTCCGGCCGGGTCGAGGTGTCCCCAGAAGTTGCCGACCACCCGAACCACCACCGCCACGTTGAAGAACACGTGGGCGGCCAGGATGGCGACGACACTTCCCGTGAGCGCATCGTCGATACCGAGGCGGTCGAATAGGGCTCGAAACGATCCGGCCACGACCACCGTGGGCAGCACGAACGGCACGGTGATGAGTGCCCGGATGAACGACCGGCCCATGAATCGGTGACGGGCCAGAGCGCCCGCTGCCGGGAGGCCGACGATGAAGGTCAGAGCGGTGCTGAGAGCGGCCTGCCAGGTGGTGAACCAGACCACTGATGCAAAGCTGCTGCTGGTGAGGACGTCGACCACCCGGTCGAGGTCGCCGTTGCCGAATGCTCGGTTGAACAGGCGGACCAGCGGGTAGCCGAAGAACAGGGTGAAGAAGCCGACGCACCCCGCCAATGCCACGGCCTCGACGCGGCGGCTCATCGGTGTGTCATCGGGTCAGCCCCGCCGAAGTTCGGTCCAGCGCTCGGTCCAGTCATTGCGGTTGGCGGCGACCAGTTCGGGGTCGAGCGAGACGGCGTCGGCGATCACTTCGGCATGCTCGGCGAAGACCTCGGGAACCTTCGCCGTGGAGTTGGCCGGGAACACGAACATGTTGAGCGGTATGTCTTCTTGGAACGTCGGCGAGAGCATGAAGTCGATCAGCAGCGCCGCCTCGGCCGGCTGGTCGGTTCCTCGCAGGACACCGGCGAACTCGATCTGGCGGTAGCAGGTGTCGGAGATGACCCCGGTGGGGGGAGACGCGACCGGGGGATCGGCATAGAAGACCTCGGCGGCCGGGCTCGAGGCATAGGAGGTCACCACCGAACGGTCGCCACCTCCTGCGGCGAATTCTCCGTAGTACGCGGTCTCCCAGTCGTCGGAGACGGCGGCGCCGTTCTCGAACAGCGCGGTCCAGTAGTCCTCCCATCCGTCGACGCCGTAGCGGGCGATCGTGGCCAGCAGGAAGGCCAACCCGGGTGTCGACGACTCGGGATTCTGGGTGACGAACTGGTCGGCGAAGTCTGCGCTGCGCAGATCATCGAGAGATTGCGGTTCGGCTTGATTGGAGAAGGCATCGATCCAGTAGTTGGCACAGACGTCGCCGTAGTCGATGGGCGTCACCCGATGGTGCGGATCGATCTGCAGATCGGCGGGGACATTGTCGAGGTCGGTCGCCTCGTAGGGCACGAACACACTGTTCTCGAGGCCGGCGCACAGAAGGGTGTTGTCGATCCCGAACAGCACATCGGCAGCTGGGTTGTCGCCGGCCAGCACCGCCTGGTTGACGAGGGTCCCGCCGTCGCCGCCCAGCAACACTTCGACTTCGATACCGGTCTCGGCGGTGAACGCCGCGAACGTCGACTCGGAGACGGCGAAGCTGTCGTGGGCCAACAAGGTGACGGTGCCCTCGCCGGTGGCGGCACCGGTGGTCACCGCCTCTAGATCGGGTTCGGCGAAGCAACCGCCGTCATCGGCGCCGCTCGCGACCGACTCGTCGTCGCTGCTACTGCAGCTGGCGGCAACGAACACGGCCAGCACCACGATTGCGGTGAGATGACGAACGCCGGAAGTGCGACGAGTGCGGTCGATGACCATGATGCTTCCTCCGCTGGCATTACCCAGATCAGGTGTTCGGGTCGACGAAGCAGTTCGTCCTCTCAGCCCGGCCATGCCCGAGCTCCCCGGTTATCGGTGGTGACTCTACAGCGTGAGGGAGCGGGTGACGATGTAGGCGATGGCCATGGCGGCCACCACGAGCGGCGGAGCCCACCCGGCCACGTCGTCACCGTTTCGAAGGTGCACGATCAGTGCGCCGATCATCAGCGCCACGACGCCGGCGGCGGCCGCCAGGCCCAGCGCCGGTACCCACAGTCCCAGGAGCACGCCACCGGCGGCGGCGAGCTCCAGGACTCCGATGATCGTCCACAACTGTTGCGACAGGCCGAGCCGTTCGCGGTTCTGTTCCATCATCGGCCAGCGCAGCATCCGTCCCACTCCACCGAACGCGAGTAGCGGGGAAAGGACGGCAGCCATGGCGACGGTGATGAGGAACATCGGATCAGTCTGATGCGACCGGCGCCTGTTGCGGCGGACCTGGTCAGAAGTCGAGCAGGTTGTACGGCGCCACCGGCCATCGGAAGAACTGGTCACATCGGTCGAGGGTGGCCGGGTCGGTGAGCTCGATCCGACCGGTGGCCAGCAGAGGGCGCAACGAATGGCCGACGATCACCGTGGCCAGATCCGCTCGGCTCATGGTGACATCGGCCGGCTCATCGGAAGATTCGACGCTGGCCCCATCGGGACCGCCGTCGATTCGGCGACGCCCCAGGTCGACGATGTCGATGACCAGGGAGTCAGCGACCGCATAGCGGCGCTGTTCGAGCAGGGTGTCGGCGTCGTGAGGTCGCAGCCAGAGCTGGTCGTGAACGCCGATCGTTCGGTACTGGCGCCGATCGACCAGCGCGAACGGTAGGGGGTCGTCGGTGGGTAGCGGCATGGCTTCGACCTTCTCCACCAGGTCGATCGTCAGGCAGTGATGCCACAGGGCCAGCCGAGCCGTATCGGTGGCCGTCACCAGCTCGGTGATGAACAACGTCCCGGTGCTCTGGCCCTGTTCCCATCCCGGTGAATGTCGGTAGAGGCAATACCCGTCCGGATCGCCGTCGGGGTTGTGGTGGACCGCCAGAGTGAAGGGCATCGCCCCATGCCGGTCGACCTCGTAGTCGGCCAACATGTTGGCCCGGAGCCTGTCGGGGCGGTGGATCCATCCGGGGCGATGGGCACCCATCTGTTCCCAGAGGCCGCTGACCAGCGCATCGGCGCCGGCGACATCGACGAACATGTCGACACGATCGGAGATCTCGATCTCGGGCCGGAACGCGGCTCGTCGGCGGTCGATCTGCACCCAGGCGCCGAACGAGGCCACGCCGTACCCGAAGCGGGGATACAGCAGTGACTCGCTGGACAACAGTACGGCGGCGGGCTCCCCGAGCTCGGCGGACTGTTGGTGCACGACATCCATGACCCGGCGGAAGATTCCCCGACGCCGGTGTGTCGGTCGGGTCCCGATCGCGGTGACGGCGGCCACGGGGACAGAAGCCCCGCCGGGCAGCTGCATCCGGCTGGAGAACGCCCCGCCCGTGGCCACGATGCTGCCACCGTCGAACGCGGCGCAACACCGCTCGGCCTCGACGAGGGAAACCAGTTCGTCGAGACGGCCGTCGGTCGGCTCTATGCCGAAGGATCGTTGCTCGGACCGCATCCATTCGCGCGCTTCGGAGGGCTCGATGAATCGGACGTCGACGGTCGCCATCTGACCATCCTGCCCGATGCCGGCTGGTGGCCTCGGGGTATTTCCGTCAGTCCCGGTCGACCCACTGGTCGTCGGGCGGTTCGTTGGCGAGCCGGTCGCCGGCCCGTCGGTCGACGAGGCGTCGCAGGCCCTTCACCAGTAGCCAGGCCACGATTCCGATGACGCCGAAGGCCAGGATCAACAAGACCGCGGCGGTGAACAGAAACTCGCCGAAGCTGTCGATACCGCCGTCGTCGACCTCGTCGCAGGTGACGAGCTCGGATCGGGTGCCGATGATGGTCGACGACTGCCCGTCGTACGCCTGGCCCGGCGTGAGATCGGTCAGCCGGAACTCGAGGTTGGCTTCGCTGGGTCCGACCTGCAGGTCGTAGACCACACCGTCCTGGAAGCCGGCGGGGAAGGGGGTGACCTCCTCCCATCCTTCTGGTGTGGTTCCGAGCGGCACGTCGAGGGTGGCGATGTCGGGTGCGGCCGAGACTCGGCGGATGGCCCACTGCACCTGCCCGTCGACCTCGATGGCCACGTCCAGTACTGCTGGACAATTGTCGACGATGGCAAACGGTTGCTGCCCGGCGCGTACCCCCACGGCGATGGCGTCGCTACCTTCGGCGCTGCAACTGATGGCAAGGATCAGCACAACAGCGCAGATGCGGATGTATCGCACGCAGGGTTTCCCTTCGGATTGCAGCGCTGGCTGAGGTTACTCCAGCGTCGTGAGGCGTCCGGGGTCCCTAGGACCCAGGTCGTCGGGTTCGTTTGGTGCGGTTCGTCGGCTCGGCCTCCAAGGGGTCTTGGGGCCAGTGGTGTTTCGGGTAGCGGCCGGCCAACTCGGCCTTCACCGACGGATAGGTGTTGGTCCAGAAGCTGGCGAGGTCGCGGGTGACCTGCATGGGCCGGTGAGCGGGGGAGAGCAGGTGCAGCACCACGGGTTCGCCGACGATGGTGGGTGTCTCGCGGCATCCGAACAGCTCTTGGAGGCGGACGGCCAGGACGGGCCCGTCCTCGGCCAGGTAGTCGACCGGAATCCGACTCCCGCTCGGTACTTCGAGGTGCGTCGGTGCCAGCCGATCCAGATCCCGGTTCTGCTTCCATCCGAGCTGCGCCGCCAGCGCCGATCGGAGGTCGAGGTCATCGAGGTCGCGTCGGCGGCGTCGACCGCGCAGATGAGGCAACAACCACTCGTCGAGAGATGCGGCCAGGTGCTCGTCGGACAGGTCGGGCCAGCCATCTTGGTGCTCGGCGACGAATGTGGCCCGGGCCTGCCATCGGCGCACGTCGTCGGTCCATGGCAGAGTGGAGAGCCCCTCTCGGCGTACGCCGTCGAGTAGGGCGGCGGCCACGGCGTCAGGGTCGGGATCGTCGACCGGGGCTCGTTTGAGCACTGCCGACCCGAGCCGAAGGTGCTCCTCGGCGACCACGTCCCGCTTCCGGCGATCCCACGACACGATCGACACGGTTTCGAGCCGATCGTGGTGGGCGTCGACGATGTCGTCGAGGTCGATGGGCGCGGCCAGGTTGATGTGGGCCTCTGCGGCCGTGGTCACCTCGGCGATGGCCAGGTGTGACTCGCGGGCCAGCGGATCGGTGGACGGCAATGACGCCCCCTTGCCGTTGGCGAGGTGGAACGAGCCCTTCGGGCCACGAGCCACACCGATCCGATCGGGGTAGGCGAACGAGACGAGCAACCCGGCGTAGTCGAGATCGATGGGAGCGGACTCGGCATCGAAGCGACGGCGCCAGCGCCGACTGGTACGGCGAGCTTCCTCGACCGCGCCCCAGCGACGGGACTGACCGTCGCCGCGCAAGAGGTCGAGGCGCCGCCTGATATCGGGGTCGCGTGGCTCTCGGCCGGCGAGGGGGTCTCGACCGCCCAGGAGTGCGGCGAGGTCGCAAGCCAGGCCGGCATGGCCCGCCTGTGCACCCCGAACCATGAGGTGAGCGAGGCGCGGCTCGGTGCCGAAGTCGGCCAAGGCCCGGCCGTGATCGGTGAGTCGGCCATCGGCGTCGAGTGCGCTCAGCAGGGTGAGGAGCTGGGTGGCTTCGGCCAGTGCCGCCGCCGGCGGGGGGTCGATCCAGCTGAGCTCGTGGGCCTCGGCCGCTCCCCATCGAGCCAGTTCGAGGCGGAGCCCCGTGAGGTCGGCGTTGTTGATCTCGGGTTCGTCGAAGGGGCGGAGGTGCTGGTGTTCGTGTTCGGCCCACAGCCGAATGCATGATCCGGGCGCCTGCCGCCCGGCGCGTCCTGCACGTTGTTCGGCGGTGGCTCTCGAGACTCGAGTCGTCTCGAGACGGGTCATTCCACTGGCGGGATCGAAGCGCGGTATTCGGCTGAGTCCGCTGTCGATGACGACGGTGACGCCATCGATGGTGACGCTGGTCTCGGCGATGGCGGTGGCCAGGATGACCTTCCTGCGGCCGTCGGGATCGGGAGACAGGGCTCGATCCTGCGCACGAGGATCGAGCAGTCCGTACAGGGGTGTGACGATGATGTCGTCGGGCAACCGATCGGCGAGGAGTTGCTCGGTGCGACGAATCCAGCCGGTGCCCGGCAGGAAGGTCAAGATGTTGCCGGTGGTGTTCGGCAGGGTGGCGCCGATCGTGTCGGCGACGTCGCGTTCGATGTCGGTGGCCGGTGTTCGAGGGTGGTGGCGGATCTCGACCGGGAACTGACGACCCGACGCCTTGATGACCGGGACGGAGCCGAGCATCGCCGAGATGGCCGAGGTGTCGAGGGTGGCCGACATCACCATCAGGCGCAGGTCGGGGCGCAGGACCGACTGCGTCTCGAGACAGAAGGCGAGGCCGGTGTCGGCGGCCAGGCTGCGCTCGTGGAACTCGTCGAAGACGACCAACCCGATGCCCTCCAGGCCGGGGTCGGTCTGGATCATCCGGGTGAGCACACCCTCGGTGACCACTTCGATGCGGGTGTCGCGTCCGACTCGGGTGTCGTCGCGGGTGCGGAACCCGACCGTCGCCCCCACCTTCTCGCCTCGGGATCGGGCCATGAACTCCGCGGCCGCCCGGGCGGCGATGCGCCGCGGTTCGAGCATCACGATTCGAGATTCACCCAGCCATGGTTCGTTCAACAGCGCAGGCGGCACCCTGGTGGTCTTGCCCGAACCCGGCGGCGCTTGCACCACCGCCGCCGGTTCTCGGCCCAGTGCATCACGTATCTGGCCGATGACATCGTCGATGGGAAGCGGATCGGCCACGAACGGAGGCTACGACGGAGACGACCGGGCTGGTCAGCGGCCCTGGAAGAGGGGGTGACGCTTCTCGCCGAAGGCCGCAATTCCCTCGTGGTAGTCGTCGCTGCGAAAACAGGCCTTCACGGCTTCAGCGGCCCCCTCCCGGCCGTCGGCGGCCAGCTTGGCGGCGGTGAGGGTGAGCGGCGCCAGGCGGCTGATCCGGGTGGTGAGATCGTCGATGGCGTCGTCGAGTGCTGCTTTGGGGTGGACCTGGTTCACCAGATCGATTCGGAGAGCCTCGGCGGCATCGATCACCGTCGCGGTGAGGATCAACATCTTGGTGGCCGGCAGCCCGATGAGACGGATCAGTGTCTCCACCCCATCGACGGCGTAGCCGACACCGAGCTTGGCCGGCGGCACCGAGAAGCTGGCATCGTCGGCGGCCAGGCGAAGGTCGCAGGACGCGGCGAGCGCGACCCCACCGCCCATACACGGACCGTGGATGGCGGCGATGGTGGGCACCGACATGGCGGCAATTGCTGCGAAGGCATCGTGTTCGACGTGGGCGTACCGGCTGGCGGCCGGTCCGGTGCGGTTCTCACCGAACTCGGCGACGTTGGAACCGGCACAGAACGCCTCGGAGCCGGATCCGCGCAGCACCACACACCGCAGTCCGGGGGTGAAGGTCAACTCGTTGACGGCGGCCGGGATCGACGCGTACATGTCGAGTGTCATGGCGTTGCGGCGGCTTTGGTTGTCGATGGTGATGGTGCCGACGGGGCCGTCTCGTTCGGCGCGAATGTGCGTCATGTCCCCAGCATGCCCGGTAGCAGGCCACGAGTGGCGGCCCGCCAGTCGTTCCGGGTCAGTACGAGTTGGCGGCCTGGCCGGCCAGTTCGTCGGCCAACATCCGGGCGATGCCCTCGGGGTAGGTGGGGCGGGCGAAGTAGTACCCCTGCCCGTAGTCGCAGCCGGCCTGTTCCAGTATCCGGACCTGGGCGGCCCCTTCGATGCCTTCGGCCACGGTGGTGGCGTTCATCTCCCGGGCCAACTCGATGACGGTGCGGGCGATGCCGGTTCCGGTCTCGGGGTGCAGTGGGTCGATGAAGGCCTTGTCGATCTTGATGATGTCGAACTCGAACTGCTGCAGGTACTGGATCGAGTTGTAGCCGGTTCCGAAGTCGTCGATGGCCACGCGGAATCCGGCTCGCCGGAGCGCCGCCAGCCGGCCGCGGGCCTGATCTTCGTCAGAGATCAGGGCGGTCTCGGTGAGCTCGAGCACGATCGAGGTTGGGTCGACGCCGGCGGAGAGGGCGGCTCCGACCAATTCGTCGATGATCGTGTCCTTGATGAGCTGGCGGGCCGAGAGGTTGACGCTGACGTAGATGTTGTAGCCCGTGTCGTGCCATTCCTTGAGCTGGGTGCAGGCCTTGGTCATCACCAGGTTGCCGATCTGGTCGATGAGGCCCCCCTCCTCGGCCGCCTCGATGAAGGTGCCCGGTCCGATGAGACCGCGCTCGGGGTGTTTCCACCGCACCAAGGCTTCGACTCCCATGATGCGGCCGTTCTGGAGGCTGACGATGGGCTGGTAGGCCACGATGAACTCATCGCGGGAGATGGCGGTTCGCAGGGCCGCACGTAGCTCCAGCTTCTCGAGCGACCGGGAGTTCATGGAGCGATCGAAGACGATCCACTGATCTTTGCCCTGCGACTTCGCTTCGTTGAGGGCGATGTCCGAGTCGCGGATGAGGTCCTCCGCACTGGCACGACGGTCGGAGTCGGTCGCCACACCGAGGCTGGCGCCGAGCACCAGCTCATGGCCGTCGACCACGATGGGGCGGCGCAAGGTGTCGGTCAACCGTTGACAGACCGACACCACTTCGGCTTCGTTCTCGGCCTCGGAGACGATGATCGCGAACTCATCGCCACCGAGGCGGGCGGCCACGTCGGTTGTGCGGAGGACGGAGCGGATCCGCTCGGCCGCGGCTTGCAGCAGGCGGTCCCCGATGGAGTGGCCGAGTGAGTCGTTGATGACCTTGAAGTCGTCGAGGTCGACGGTGATCACGCCGACCATGTCGCCACGGTGCTCTTCGTCGTTCAGGAGCTGGTTGAGGCGCTGCGAGAGGTGTATCCGGTTCGGGAGTCCGGTCAGCTCGTCGTGGAGGGCTTGGTGACGCAGGTCCCGTTCGAGTGACCACTCGGTGGTGTTGTCGCGGATGTTGAGCACGATGCCGGCCACGGACGGTTCGTCCGACAGATCGGTGATGGTGACGTCGAGGACCCGGTCGGAGTGGCCCTGCGGAGTGATCTCGAGGTCGATTCGAACCGGTCCGTCGCCGCTGGTCTCGATGGCGGCACGGAGATTGGCGTGCATCTGCGGCGTGCAGTTGAGCACCTCGATGACGTTGCATCCGACCACGGTGTCGGCGTCGATGCCCACGATGCTCGAGATCGAGGGGCTGGCGTAGCTGAAGATCTCGTCTCGGTCGATGATGGCGATGACGTCGGACGAGTGCTGTACCAGCGAACGGAACCGAGCTTCGCTTCGGACCAGACGTTGCTGGGCGGACCGCTTCTCGGTGATGTCGCGGGCGGTGAGGACGGTGCCCTCCAGGTCGAGGTCGTCGTGTTCGTGACGCGACTGAACCTCGAACCAGCGGGCTGATCCGTCGTGGGCGATGAACCGGATCTCGGCGGTTGCCGAATCCGGGGGACTGAGCAGGGCTTGGAGCCGACCACGGTCGTCGGCATGCACGGACTCGGCAATGTCGAGGCTGTCGAACTCCTCCTGGGTCTTGCCCAGCAGCCGTTCCACAGAGGGTGTGGCGAACCGGACCGAGTGTTCGTCGACGAGCAAGATGAGGTCGGTGGACCCGACCACCAATCGACGGAAGCGTTCCTCTGCGACCCGAGCCGCCAGCTCCTGGGTGAGGAATTGACTCTTGAACGCGAGTGCCAGCTGGTTGGCCAGGCTGGAGAGAATCGCGCCGTCGTCGAACTGAGAAGGACCAGTGGTCTGAAGGTAGATCAGCCCACGAGCGCTCTGACCGTCGTCTATCCGGGCCAGGTAGTCACATCCGACTTGGACAATCCCTGGCTCGAGAATCTCAGCGGTGCCCAGTTCGCCCCGACGGGCGCCGTCGATGAGTGGCACGAGTCCTTCAGGGGTCCGCCCTGTTGCCGGCCACATGCTGATCGCCCAGTCATCGGGGGAGAACTCGACAACGGCGAGATGTAGAGCCCGGCTTCCGAAGATCTCGACGGCTGCATCGATACCAGCCTTGCCAATGCTGTCATCTCCAAGCGCCTTGAGAAGGCGCGAGCCGGCGTTGCGCTGTGCACGCTCTACGGCCGCAAGCTGCTCCCGGGCCTGGAACAAGCGTCGGATGCGCCATAGTGCCGCGAGCGCCAACAGGCTGGCACCAACCACGAGCACTGGGTAGTCAGGGTCGTCGCCGGCGAGTCGACCGAGAAGCAGCGTGCCAGGCACGACAAGAAACGCAACGGCAAGCGCTGCCATGCGCGCAAGGGTCAGTTTCGGCTCCGGCCGGGCTGGCGAGTCCGTGATCGCGGGAGCGTCCGGGTGCAGCACTGATGAGGCTGTGAGCACGACAGCGATGGCCGCGATCGCGGAGCTACCGGCTGATGTTGCCTTTGGATCAAGAAGAAGGAGCACGTCGTTCAGAAAGAACACTCCGCAGGCGAGCGCAAGCAGGCGCCAGGCTGTGTTTCTCGTTCCGGGTCCGATAGCAACGCGGGCGATATGGGCGACAAGCAACAGAGTGAGAACTGAGTAGACGATGTTCATGCCCCGCTCTGGGAGCGGAATGGTCCCGTCTCGTACGTAGCTTGAGAGGACAGCGCCGAACATCACGACAGCGGACGCGATGGCGACTATCGCCGCGTCGATGGCGCTATCTGGGTCGGGGCCGACCTGGCGAAGGGTGCGAAACCGGCGAACAGCCTGAATGACGAGTAGATAGCCAGCGATCGACAACGCGTCCGCTGGAGAGGGGAACGGGTAGGCAACCCCGGACGCGGCGCCGTGGATGATTCGGATCACCGCGCCAACTAGCGCAACCCCGGTTCCCGTGGCGATCAGGATCCACGGCTGGGCCTTCATCGTTGGGGTAGTGCGAACCCGCCACGCAACGGCCGCCATCAGCGCGACGGCAGACACTGCACGCGCCGCGACCCATGCTGTCTCGCCAACGACGGCCGCGACAGTGAAAGCGGCTGCAGCCGTCGCCAAAAAGAGAATCCAAGCGACCCTTTTCATGTCGGGTGCCTATCGGCACGGCGTGCACCCGGATGAGAGGCTGTTGTGCCTTGTCTATGCCGACTCGACCTCTGGCGCCGGCTCGGTGATGCTCACCGCGGACTCACGCAGGTCGATCACCAGGTCACCAATCTCATCGAACGATCGGCCGTCCATCAGGTATTCGGCCTCAGCCTCGTCGTGTGCTGCAACTGAGGCGATCAGTTCGGGCATGAATCCGTATACCGGCACTGTCTTGCTTCCCATGTACTGCCGTGGCTCCCCGATCTGATGAAAGGGCAGATGCATCCATCGACGAAGTAGACGGAGCAGCCGGTAGTCCATCGCAGCCAACAGGTGTGAGGACTCGGGATTGTGTGTGGAGTAGCGAACTGTCTGCCGGTAGAACAGCCCAGCGACTAGTGAATGCTGCAGCCCCCCGCCTGCGGCGAGCGCGCTTACCTCATAGGAGTTTTCGAGCACATCGGCTGAAAACCTGCGCTGCCACTCTGGTGCAAGCTCAAACTCGTTGAAGATTGGGAAGCTTGCTGGTGAGTTGAGAATGAAGCGACAGACCCCGACGATGGCGTCTCGCTCGGTGTGAACAGCGACGAAGTACTTGCTGTGGTCAACCCAGGGGTCGTCGACCACACCCTCCGCACTCAGCTGGCCTACGTAGCCGGCATCTAGATACGAGTGACCGTGAAACCTGCGGGCTGCTAGCAGCTCGTCCGCAGACGACACTTCTCGGATCTCGACCTCGGGGCTTGCTGGAATCTTCATCGGCGGACTCCGCTTGCCCTGCTAGGTGAAGGTAACTGCGTATGGTGTGCACAACCCTCGTTAGCCGGGAGGGCCATCGAGCGAGGTAGATCGAACCTGTGAGTTCCGAGACTGAGCCGGTTGGCTGGTTTGGGTGGGCGTGGGTGGTTGGCGTCAGCGCGTTCGCTATCGCTCGTGCGCTCATTGCATGGCCGACGCTCGGGCGGTTTGGGGTCAACCCGTGGGTATTCCTCGCCATTGACGTAGGCACAGCGCCGCCGTACGCATATGGGCAGGTTCGCCTCGTGAAGTCCCTCATCGCGAGGACTCACGCTCAGACACAGCTGTGGACGATCGTCGTCCTGGTGTGCTTTATGGCGCCC
This sequence comes from Acidimicrobiales bacterium, assembly GCA_051011595.1. GTDB lineage: Bacteria > Actinomycetota > Acidimicrobiia > Acidimicrobiales > SHLQ01 > JAOUEE01. The sequence goes on along the minus strand of JBPCTQ010000141.1, from coordinate 11,791 downwards.
TACATCTACGTCTTCGTCGCGGGGTCTGGAGAACTCCCCGTGGTTGGCTACGTGATCGTTGCAGGGCTGGCGCTGATCTTCGGGGCTGCGTCTGCAGCTCGATTCCGCAAGACGCTCCGCTCCGAGCAAGCGGCCTCTTGACGGCGAGTGCCGCAGCGGGCTGCTGTGGACGAGGTCCATCTGTTGTCCTTGGGGTCGGCCTTTCGAAGAGCCCGCTGCTGAGCATGCTGACCCACGCCTCGGTCCGCGTCAAAACGATCACACTCTGTGGCCAGGGCTCTCTAGACCCCAGTTACGCTTCGGCCACCTGGCGCCTGATGTCGGGTTCGATGTACATCGGCCGGGCGTACGGAACCTGGGCGCGAACTCGCTGTTCGACCGCGTTGATGGCGTCGGCGAGCTCGGAGACGGACAGGCCCTCGTCGAAATGCACCTTGCAGGCCACCAGGAGATCCTCTGGGCCGAGGTGCTGGGTCCGAATGTGAATCAGGTGCTGGACCTTGGGGGTGCTCTCGATGGCGGCGCGAATCTTCTTCATGTCGGCCTTGGTCGCACCTTCACCCAGCAGCAGGCTGCGCATCTCGATGGCCAAGATGATGGCGATCACACCGAGCAGGATCCCGATGGACAGAGTGCCGATGCCGTCCCAAATCGGATCGCCTGTGATCTGGGCCATGCCGATCGCGCCCAGCGCGAGGCACAGGCCAACAAGCGCACCGAGGTCTTCGAGAAGAACCACGGGCAGCTCAGGCGTGCGGGAGTGTCGGATGAACGACACCCAGGTGGCGTTTCCCTTGACCGGCCGAGCCTCGACGACTGCGGTGCGGAACGACCAACCCTCGATGAGGATGCCGAAGATCAGGATTCCGATGGCGACGCCGATCGACTCGAGTTCGTGTGGATGGCGGATCTTCTCGATGCCTTCGAACGTGGCGAACAGCGAACCGAGGGTGAACAACACGAGCGACACCACGAACGACCAGAAGTAGCGCTCACGGCTGTAGCCGAACTGGTGCTCCTCGTCGGGGGCTTTCTTTGCGGCGCGGCCGCCCCACAACAGCAGGCCTTGGTTTCCGGAGTCGGCGAAGGAGTGCACTGACTCGGCCAGCATCGAAGAGGCACCGGTGACGAAGAATCCGACCAGCTTGGCCAGCGCAATACCGAGGTTGGCGAAGAACGCCGCGACGATGGCCTTCGTACTCCCACCAGCCGCCATCAGGCCTCCTCGACATGTCGATCAGCACACCGCACGGTGATTCTGTAGCACAACCGGCGATGAGATTGGCGCTTCGCGGTCTCGCTCAGCACCTCGATGGTGTCTACGCTGCGGCGGCATACCGTGGAGGAATTGATGCCGACCATCATCGAAAACCCAGCTGCGCTGATCGACAACGTGGGGCTCGAGTTGGGTCCCACCGACTGGCTCACGATCGCGCAAGACCGAATCGATCTCTTCGCCGAGGCAACTGGCGACCACCAGTGGATCCACGTCGATCCTGTCCGTGCCGCAGACGGCCCGTTCGGTGCCCCGATCGCCCACGGCTATCTCACCCTGTCGCTGGCCTCGAACTTCCTGCCCGAGCTGATCGAGGTGCGAAACATGTCGATGGGCATCAACTACGGGGTGAACAAGGCCAGGTTCCCCAGCCCGGTGCCTGTCGGCTCGCGCATACGGGCTCGGGGCGAGGTGGTGCAGGTTGACGATCTCGGTGAGGGCGCAGTGCAGGCGGTTACCAAGGTGATCATCGAGATCGAAGGCTCCGAGAAGCCAGCCGCCGTCATCGAGACGGTCAGTCGCTACGTGGGGCTGTGAAGACTTGTCGGAGGATTGATCGGCTCGGAGAAGGCGATCAAAATAGCGCTTGCCGACGCAGCGAGTAGGTCAGGCAGCTGCATTCCTGAGTGCTTCCCCATATCTCGACCGGCACGATGAGAGAGCGCCAAGCCGTCGAACAGTGCGGATAGAGCTCGGGCAACATCCTCATCCTCGTATTCATCGCGCAGCCGTCGGCCATACGAGAGAAGCCCGAATCTGTAGAACTGCAGCAGCTTGCCCTGTTCTGCGGTGATGTACTTGCGAACTGCCTCGCGAATCCGCTCGTCGCCGCAATACGGGATGACTGCGTAGAGGAGGTAGTAGAAGGGGTCTGACGTCACAGTCGCGAAGTTGAGATGAGCGATGAGCTCGACCATCCCTTCAATTGTGGGCGGCCGGTCGGGGGACGAGAGCAGCTCGGTGAAGCTCGCCCAGAAGTTGTCCGTGCGAACGAGAGAGGGGCTCAGTAGGTGCAGGATCAGGTCGTGGCGATAGGCGTTCTGATCTTCCCAGATGGGATAGATGGCACCCGTGGTGATGGTGGCCGAACCAGGTGAGATCGTGCTGGCCCGGCTCGCCACATCGGTGAGTCGAACGTGGGCGACCGGCGCCCAGTCGGCGGCGCCGGGGGAGTCGAATGCCTCGTACACCAACTCGGCCCCGGCCTCGAGCATGAGTTGGCGGGTCTCGTCGCGGCTGCGTTTGGAGCGAGATCGATCTGCCATGGGCTTTCAGTCCTCGGTTGTTCTTCGGTCTTTGTGTTATCGGAATGTATTTCGGGATACTTGACACGAAGATCGTAGTAAGTCTACATTGACCGTACATCGAGCGGCGGCTCCCTCTGGCCGGTCGGTTGCTATCCCGCCAGCAGCCGGCCGGCCGTGTCGCGTTGGTGGTGCTCAGCTGGGAGCGAGTTCGAACCAGCCGTCGAACAGGGCGGCGGTCGCTTGGCCCACCAGCGTCCACCCATCACCGTCGTGTTCGCGAGCCAGGTGGTCGCGTTCATCCAGGCCGGCACTGTCTGCTTGGTTTTGGACGATCAGGCCGTCGAGTGTGGCTACTGCGGTCCGCACGAAGTCGATATGGGCCCGGCCGGGTCGCAACTGATACCCGAATCGATTGGCGATCAACTGGAAGGCCGGCACCAGCTGCTCCCAGACCCGGTCGTAGTGGGCCGCGAACGCCTCGCGGTGCTCGATGGGCAGGTTGATGCCCTGGGACAGCACGATCAGCAACCGCTGGTTGGCCCGCCCGTGGTCCCATCCGATCCGAGCCAGGGACGCCACCACGGTGTGGACGTCGTCGGTGGTGTTCTCGAGGTAGTCGGCCAACTCGTTCCACTCGGGCGCGATCCCCAGATGGTCGCTCTCGAGCAGGTGGACCAGTAGCGCAGCCTGGAAGCCGCTCTGGTCGGGCCAGATCGGGTAGATCGAGCCGGTGGTGATGGCCGGTGCTGCGGCGTCGGTCCGACGAACGATCTCGGTCGCCCGCTCGACCACATCGGCCACCCGGATGGACGGCAGGGGATCGGCACCCACGGTGATGCCAGTCCGCTGATCGAGGGCCAGTTCGACTCCGGCCTGCAGCATCAGCTCTTCGGTCTCGCGTCGCGATCGACGGCGACGTTTGCTCTCGGGCACCGGATCAGTCACTCACCCAGCCGGATGATCGCCGCCGGGTGGTGGCGCTGCGTGGCATCTCGACACTCTACGTTGCGAGATTGGCTGGTTCGTCGAGCCCGTTGCCGACGAATGCCATCACGCGGGATCGGACACCTCGATGGTGACGTCGACGCCGTCGAGGTCGAGCGAATCGAGCCCGCGACCTTCCGTCTCGTCCTCTAACCCGAACACCAAGCGGTAGAACGCCACCGACGCCTGGTTGACCGCCGGCCACACGTCGATGACGGGAAGGTTGGGGGGTTCGCATCCGTCAGTCGCCAGCCGACGGAGATCTTCGGGTACTGCCTCGCCGATGCCGGCCGATTCGGCCATGGCGATCAGCCCGCCCTGTCCTTCGCCGATGGCGCACAGATCACTGAAGACCAGGTGGCCGGCATCGTCGAGAACCCACAGCCAGCTCGGTGACTGAGCGCCCTCGTGGGCGTCGACCGTGCGGGATGGTTCCACGATCTCGTCGAGGGATCCGGCCATGAACAGCGACGGAACGCCGGGCATGACGGCATCGTCGGATGCACCCGAGGCATACGACACGTAGCCGGCGATGCCTTCGTCGGCGGCGACGTCCAGCGTGGTGCCGCCGCCGGCTGAATGGCCGCTCACCGCCACTCGCGAATCATCGATTAGTCCGGCCAGCGGGCCGTCGGTCACCGAGGTGACCAAGGTCCGGGTTGCCCTGATGTCCTCAGAGCTCGTCTGCACCTCGACCTCGCTGCTCGACAACTGGGACTCGAGGTTGCGGCTGGGATGGTCGGGGGACGCAACGACCATGCCCCACGAGGCCACGTGGCGTGAGAGCTCCGACGATTGCACCCGAAAGGCTGCGAATCCGTGACTGAACAGCACCAGGGGAAACGGGCCGTCGGCCGATGCGTCGCCGTCGCGCTGGGCCGCGATCTCATACGAGTCATCCGTTTCGTCGGGGATGATGCCGCGCAGTGCCTCGGGCAGGAACGTGCGGACCTGGTACGAGTCGGTCGAGCCGGCCGCGGAGTCATCGGCCGGGTAGAAGACCTCCACCAGATTCCCGGTGGGCAGCTCGAGGGTGGTCACCCCCACTTCGTAGGGTCCTGCGCCCTGCAGTGACACCGGATCGGCTTCCAGGCCGTCGGGCGGAGAAGTTGCCAGTGGCACCGTCGTGGGGGGCGCAGTGGGTGGCGTCAGCGTCGTTGGTGACGAGCTGGTGGGCACCGTGGTCCACCCGGCGGTGCCCACCGGCGTCGATTCGGATTCCGACGACGAACAGGCCCCTGCTACCAACAGCAGGCTCAGCAGCACAGCGACGGTTCGGCGCACGGATCTCCTCATCGACACGATGGCGCCGACTGTATAGGGGTGGGCTGAGAGCTTCGCCGACCGGAGCACTAGGATGGAGCTTCGGATCACAGGGAGCAGAGATGGCCAAACGAAAGCGGCGCAGAGGCGGCACGGCGGTGCTCGCCCCACCGAGTGAACCCCAGGTTCGACCCGGTCTTGTCGGTCTCGGGCGTTCGGTTCCGTCTGCCATCGCAACTCCGCCCTACATCCCCGGTGGCGAACCGGGTCCCCCTCGCAGCCCGCTCGTGCGCAGCGCCGACGAGATCCAGCGCATGCGTCGCGCCGGCACGGCGGCGGCCGAGGTTCTGCTGGCCGCCGGCGAAGCGGTGGCGCCTGGTGTCACCACCGACTCGATCGATGCCGTTGTGCACGAGCAGACCGTCGCCCGGGGCGCCTATCCCAGCCCGCTCGGATACCGAGGGTTCCCCAAATCCACATGCACCTCGGTCAACGAAGTCATCTGCCACGGCATCCCCGACAGCCGCCCCTTGGCCGAAGGCGACATCGTCAACATCGATGTCACCGTGTACCTCGATGGTGTACACGGCGACACCAACTGCACCTTCTTCGTCGGTGAGGTCGACGACCACTCGCGCCAGCTGGTGGTCGAGACCCGGCGAGCCATGCATGCCGGCGTCGATGCCGTTCGCAACGGAGCAGCGCTCAACGCCATCGGCCTCGCCATCGAACAACATGCCGACGCCAACGGGCTCGGCGTGGTCCGCGAATTCATCGGTCACGGCATCGGCACCGAGTTCCACGGCGGCATCCAGGTCCCGCACTACTACGAGTCGCGAGCCGACCTCCGACTCGAGACGGGCATGAGCTTCACCATCGAGCCGATGCTCAACCTGGGCACGCCCGAGCTCTACCTGTGGAACGACGACTGGACCGCGGTCACCCTCGACGGGCGTCGCAGCGCCCAGTTCGAACACACTCTCATCGTCACCGACGACGCCAGTGAGATCATGACGGTCACCGAAACGGGTGAGTGCGCCGCCGACCGCCACGCATGAGGGCGCCCGCCGGGTTGGGCGACCAGTTCCGGCGGGATGGAGCCGTGCTGGTGCGCGGCCTGGCTGATGCGGGGTGGCGAGATCGTCTGGCCGACGCCATCGACGAGAACCGGCGATCGCCGGGGCCGTTCTACAACGACTACACCGACGTGGAGGCCACCGGTTCATTCTGGGGCGACTACTGCAACTGGGACCGCTTCGACGCCTACCGGGAGTTCGCTCTCGACTCCGGTGTCGCCGAGCTGGTCGCCGACATCCTGGGCAGCGAGCAGGTGCGCTTCTTCCACGAACATGTGCTCGTGAAGGAGCCCGGCACCGCCGAGCACACCCCATGGCATCACGATCAGCCGTACTACTGCGTCGACGGCGACCAGGTGTGCAGCGTCTGGTTGTCGCTCGACCCGATCCCTGCCGCGCACAGCCTCCAGTTCGTGGCCGGCTCACACTGCGGCGGGTATCACCTGCCCCGCCGTTTTCTCACCGCCGAGCCCTACTGGCAAGACACCGAGACCGAGGCGTTCACGCCCGTTCCCGACATCGATCGTCTCCTCCAGTTGCCCGAGGGCCATCCCGATCGACCCCGGATTCTCCGCTTCGACATCGAACCGGGTGACGCCATCGTGTTCCACATGCGAGCGCTGCACACCGCCGCCGGCACCGATGGCCTCACCGCCAGGCGCCGCGCGTTCACCACTCGATGGTTGGGCGACGATGCCGTCTACGCCATCCGGCCAGGGGAGACATCGCCCCCGTTTCCGTGGTTGGTCGAACGAGGAGCGAAACCGGGCTCACCACTCGATCACCCCGAGTTTCCGGTGGCGTGGCCCGTGCCGTCATCGTGACCGGTCGCCACACCACGCTCACCCTCGTCCGTCACGGCGAATCCGAGGTCACGGTGCGGCAGGTCTTCGGTGGAGCGCTGTCCTGCACTGGTCTGTCCGCCCTGGGTGTGCGACAGGCTCGATCCCTGCGCGACCGACTGAATCGTTCCGGAGACCTGGCCGTCGACCAGTTCTGGTCGTCGACATTGCCCCGTGCGATCGAGACCGCCCGCGAAGTTGCCCCTGCAGTGGGGTCGCTCGAGCTGCAACTCGACCCCGACCTCGAAGAGCTGCGCCCCGGCCCGGAGGCCGACGGCACCCCCTTCGCCGAATATGAGCAGCGGTTCGAGGCGTTCGACCAATGGGCCGAACCTCATCGCCCCATCGCCCCCGGCGGCGAATCGTTGGCTGGGTTCCACGAGAGGGTCGAACGCTCGCTGGCCGGCATCACCGATCGAGCCCACGGCCAGTCCATCCTGGTGGTGTGTCATGGGGGTGTGATCGACGCTGCGTTCCGCTCGTTGCTGGGCTATGAGCGCCGGAGTGACTTCCTGTGGTCGCTCAACACCTCGATCACCGAGTTTCGCAGGCTCCTCGACGATGACGGCCAACCCACCGGACAGTGGCTGCTGATGCGCTTCAATGATGCCGCCCACCTCGAAGGGCTGCCGGCCAAGACGATCTCGAACGCCTGATCAGGACAGGTCGCGAAGCACGGCCCGCACCGGGCTGGCATCGAAACCGGCCAGGGCCAACGGCAAGGCAACCAGCTCGTAGTGGCCGGGTGGGACCGGGCCCATCACCAACCCCTCGAGGATGGCCATTTCGTGATGGGCGGCCTGTGCGTGACTCGGCAGGCCCTTGGAAGCGAACGGGTCGATACTGGGTGCGTCGGTGCCGACCAAAACCACTCCGTGCGCAGCCAGGTGGTCGACGAGGGCGGGTGAGGGCACCGCGAAGTCGGTCGTGAACTGGTGGGGCTCGGGGAATGTGCCGGTGGCGAGCAACACCCGCGGTTGCTCGATCGGATCAGGGAGATCGGTCGGCTCGATGAGCGCACCTCGAGCCACGGTCAATCGCATGACCTGGCAGGGCCCCAGGTACGGGGCCAGATCGACCTGGTCGATGGTCGGACCGCCCGCCTGGGTGTGGGACGGGGCGTCGGCGTGAGTTCCCACGTGCACAGTGGTACGCAGGGTCGAAAGAGTGAGGTTGGCGCCGTGGTCGAGGTCGGCGATGACCTGGCGGCTGGGGGTGGTGTCGCCGGGCCAGACGTCGAGGTCGGGGCTGATCGGGGGAGAGAGATCGAATCTGATGGGCCGAGGGGCGGAGTCCTCAGAGCTCATGGCGAATGGCCCACAGGTCCGGGAACACCTGGTTGAACAACGATTCCTTCAGGTATTTCACGCCCAGACTGCCGCCGGTGCCCGGTTTGTTGCCGATGGTGCGCTCGACCACCTTCAGGTGTCGATAACGCCACTCCTGGAGCAGCTCATCGATGTCGGTCAACAGCTCGAACACGATTCGCAGCTCCCGGTCGGCTCGGTATCGCTCGAGGATGCCGGCTTGGATCACCGGGCTCGGAGGGGCCGCATCGGTGATGGGTCGGTTGGTGATCTCGTCGGGAATCTCCACCCCGTGATGGGCGAGGAAGTCGTGGAAATGATCGACCAGCGATGGCTCTTCCAGCCGCCGACGGGCCTGATCGATGCCGGCCAGATCGTCCGGGTAGTGGTCGAGGGCACCAGCCCGTTTCATACCCATCGAGAACTGGAGCTCGCGGTACTGCATCGATTGGAATCCCGACGCCGTGTCGAGCCGATCGCGAAAGGCCGAGAAGCCCACCGGGGTGAGTGTCTCGAGGATGTCCATCTGGTTCACCACGGCGTGGAGAATTCGCCGGATCCGAGTCAGCAGACCGATTGCGGTGAAGGTGTGGCCGCCACTGAAGGCCGGTTTGACCCGATCGATCTCGTGCAGCAACTGCTTGAACCACAACTCCGAGATCTGGTGGAACACGATGAACAGGAGCTCATCGTGTTCTGCCGGTTCGGACCGGGGTCGCTGCAGATCGAGCAGCGTCTCCAGTTCGAGGTAGTTCGCGTACCGCAGCTGTTCGTGGTCTTGGCTCACGCCGGCCACCGTAGAGGTCAGCGCAGGGCGGCGAGAACCAGACCGAGCAGTACCAACACCACGGCGGCCGCGGCGATCACGATGGCGACCGTCACCTGTTGTTGACGCCGCGCCCGCTGGACCGCTTCGGCGTAAGGGGTGCTGGTGAACGTCACCATTGTGTAGAGGGGAGTGAACCATTGTGGGAAGAGGCGGTGCAGCAGTCGTTCGAGCCACTTCCCGGCCAGGAACCAGCGTGATGCGACGTGGTCTCGCATCTCGACGTAGTTGTCCAACGCCAGTTGGGCCAGCGCGTCGGTGTCGGGCTTGCGACCGCGGGCAAACCGATCGAACGCCCCGGTCCAGTCGTGGCCACGGTCCAGTTCGCGAACGAGCAGCGACACGTCCTCCAGTCCCGCATTGGCTCCTTGACCGTAGAAGGGAACCACCGCATGGGCCGCGTCGCCCAGCAGGAGGATTCGGTCGTCGAGGTTCCACGGCTGGCAGCGTGTGGTGAGCAGCGTGCCCACCGGGTGATCGTCGAACTCCGACTCCATATCCGGCATCAGGTCGAGCGCGTCGGCGAAGTCGGCGGCGAACACGGCTCGGGCCGAGGCCCCGTCGACTCCCAGTTGCTGGTCTGTTTCGTGGGGCCAGAACAGCGTGCAGGTGAACGAGCCATCGGGATTGGGTAGCGCGATCAGCATGTGTGATCCACGCGGCCAGATGTGCAGCGCCTCTGGTTCCATACGGAAGCCGCCGTCGCCGGCCGCGGGAATCGTCAGCTCCTTGTAACCGTGCTCGAGGAAGTCCTGCTCGAAGTCGAAAGCCGACGTGCGCTGGAGCCGTTGGCGCACCGCCGAGTAGGCGCCGTCGGTGCCGAAGATGACGTCGTACCGGCGCTGGCCTGAGGTCGCGTTGGCGCGGCTCGTCGTGACCTGCCCCGACTCGAGATCGACATCCTCGACCTTGTGATCGAACGACAGCTCGATGGAGGGCCGTGTACGACAGCCTTCGATCAATCGACGGTTGAGGCCGTTGCGGCTGACCGACACGAGGTGATGCTCGGGTGCCGAACCGTACGGTTGGAAGGTGAGGCCACCGTCGCGGTCATGGATCATGCGGCCTCGCATCGGGATTCCGGATGCCACCACCGGGTCGGCCAGCCCGACATCGCCCAAGGCGAGCAGTCCTCGATGGGAGAGGGCCAGGTTGATGGACCGGTCGTTCTCCAATCGGTGGCTGGTGGGGTCTGCGCGACGTTCGATCAGGTGGACACCGTGCCCACGGTCGGCCAACGACATGGCCAGGACCGATCCGGTGATGCCGGCGCCGATCACGGTGATCCGGCGGTCGCGGTTCTCCTCCATCAGACGACGGTGAAGTGCACGGATCTGGTCTCGGGGTCGGCGCGGCTCAGCCGGACGGTGACGTGCTCGCCCAACTGGCGACCATCGGGTTCGATCATGGCCACCACGGCCGGCGAATGGAGTTGGAGTTTGGCCCGGCGGTCGTCGACGTTGACGACCACTCCCTCGAACGTGTCGCCCTGCCGGTGTTGGAGGGCCAGGGACTCCGCCAGGTCGACCACACCCTGCTCGAGGGCTCGGTCGGCGCTGCGCGCTCGTCCCATCACCGACGGCAGGTCTTCGAGGGCTTCCACCGCCCACGCCGGGGGCTCGTGTCCTCCGCAGAGTGCGAGCACAACCTCGTTGGCGAACCGGTCGCACACCCGTCGCAGCGGGGCCGTGACGTGGGCGTACTCCGCCGCGATGGCGGCGTGTCTGGTGTACTCGGGCACCGAACCGACGAACGTGACGTACCCGGCGCCTCGCAACCCCCGAGCCGCCTGGTTGAGAAAGGCCGCCTCCTCGGGAGTGGATGGGTGCAGTCCCCGCACCCGATCGGGGTAGGACACACCCTCGGGCCACTCCAGCCCCAGCGCCCGGGCCGATCGGCGGATCTCGTCGATGGTCCCCACCGACGGCTCGGGCAGGGTGCGGAGCACACCCACCTTGCCGGCCAGCATGATCTCGGCCGCAGCCATCCCGGTGAGCAGACTGATCTGGGCGTTCCACCCTTCCACGGCCAGCGTCTCGTCGTACTCGAGGTCGAAGTGGTCGTCGTGGATTCGTACTTCCTGGGCGGGCAGGTTGAGGCTCACGGCCCCTCGTTCGGCCTCGAGTGCTTGGCGCCGCCCGCCGATCTCGGCCAACAAGGCCAACGAGTTGTCGGCCGAACCCTCATCGATTCGCTGCTGAGCTGTTCGGTAGGAGATCTTCTCCCGACTCCGCACCTGGGCCCTGGCCGCCGAGGCCGTCACCAATCGTGCCTCGTGGTCGAGGTCGATGGTCCACAGCACCGCTTGACGGGTTTCACCGGGCAGCAGGCTGGCCGCCCCCTCGGCCAACTGCGGTGGATGCAGCAGCGTGTTGTGGTCCGGTGCGTAGAGGGTGACGCCCCGGGCCTGGGCCTCGCGGTCCACAGATCCGCCCGGAATCACGAAGGCCGCGACATCGGCGATGGCGTAGTGCACGCGGAAACCGTCCGGGGTGCGGGCGGCGGCGTAGGCCTGGTCGAGGTCGAGCGACTCGGGCGGGTCGATGGTGATCAGTGCGACAGCGACCCGATCCTCGACAGCAGTGACCGGCGCACCGTCGGGCACCCGAGGGCCGGCGGCGATCGCCTCGTCGACCTCGGACAGCACGTCGTCGGGGAATTGGCTCGGTACCCCGAGCTCGACGCGCAGTTCGTCGAGCGCGTCGGAGAAGTCGGACTCGTCGGGTAGGCGGACGTGAATGCCGGGCACGGCGCCAGAACCTACCGGCCGGCGGCCCTCAGCCGCTGGTTGGGCTGGGTGTGGTGTGCACCCCCAGCCCCGAGATCAGGCCAGTTCGGCGATCGGCTCGCCCAGCAGGGTCTTGTAGACGTAGGTACCAGCGATCCACACGATTGGTGACGCCAGGCCGCAGGTGACCAGCAACAAGATGATGGCCACCAGCATGAATCCCAGCAGATTGCCGGCATTGC
>JBPCTQ010000140.1:0-10577 GCA_051011595.1 Acidimicrobiales bacterium | reverse complement strand
GTGCCACCGACGCAGATCGAGACGGTGGTGGCGATGCTCGTCGGCGAACCTCGCCAGGGCCGCATCGGCGTGGGCTGGGCGACCTTGCAGGCCGTCGAGCCGGGCACCGCACCGGAGGCCACCATCGAGGTGGGTGAGGTCGACGAAATGATCTCGGCCCTGGCCGACACCACCGGTCCCGGATCGACTGCCGGCCGTCGGACCCTGCTGGCCGCAGTGTTCGAGCGGGCCACCGTCGACGAGGACCAGTTCTTGCGTCAGCTGCTAGGCGGCGAGCTCCGCCAGGGTGCACTCGGCGGCATCATGGCCGAATCGGTGGCCAAGGCCGCTGCGGTGCCGGCGGCCACGGTGCGGCGGGCGGCCATGCTGTCGGGTGATCTGCCCCGCACCGCATTCATCGCCATCACCAAGGGGCGGGCCGGGCTCGAAGCGATCGGGCTGGAGGTGATGCGGGCTGTGCAACCCATGCTGGCCGCCACGGCCGAGTCAGTCGATGCCGCCGTCGCCGATCTCGGCTCGGCGTCGGTGGAGTGGAAGCTGGACGGGATCCGGGTGCAGGTCCATCGTCAGGGCGACGATGTGCGGGTGTTCACCCGCAACCTCAACGATGTCACCGACCGTGTCCCCGAGCTGGTGGCCCTGGTGGCGAGTTTCGGTGCCCGACAATTCGTGCTCGACGGCGAGACCATCGGTCTCACCGACGAGGACACTCCCCGACGGTTCCAGGACACGGCCAGTCGCTTCGGTCGGGAAAACGAGACCGATCACCAGTGGCGGCTGGAGGCCCTCTTCTTCGATCTGCTGCACCTCGACGGCGACGATCTGCTCGACACGCCGCTGGTGGAGCGGCGGCAAGCGCTCACCGAGCTGGTGGGTGAACACCACGTGCCCGGCACGTTCACCGACGACCCGGACACGGCTCGGGCTGTGCTCGAGGCGGCACTCGAACAGGGCCACGAGGGGGTGATGGTGAAAGCGGCCGACTCGCTCTACCAGGCCGGCCGCCGGGGCAAGACCTGGCGCAAGGTGAAGCCGGTACACACCCTCGACCTGGTGGTGCTGGCCGCCGAGTGGGGCCACGGCCGCCGCACCGGCTGGCTGTCGAATCTCCACCTGGGTGCCCGCGACCCCGACGGCGGTTTCATCATGGTGGGCAAGACGTTCAAAGGGCTCACCGACGAACTGTTGACCTGGCAGACCGAGGCCCTCCAGGCCATCCGCGACGACGGAGGTGATCACCACGAGCCGGGCCGACACGTGGTGTACGTGCGCCCCGAGCTGGTGGTGGAGATCGCCCTCGATGGCGCCCAGGCATCCACCCGGTATCCCGGTGGTGTGGCCCTGCGCTTCGCCCGGGTGAAGGGGTACCGTCCCGACAAGACCGCCGCCGACGCCGACACCATCGACGCCGTCCGCCGCCTGCTTCCCGGTTCGTGACCCGAACCCGATCGGCCCTGCAGTGGCCAACACTCGCCATGTCGGTCACCGCCACGGTGGCCAGCGTGCTCCCCGCCTTTCTCACCGGGGCCCTCGGGGTGCAGCTGCGCGACGAGCTGTCGTTCGATGCCACCGGGCTGGGTTTCGCGGTGGCCGCCTTCTTCGTGGTGGGGGTGGCCGGATCCGCGGTGCTCGGGCACCTGGGCGAGCGCCTGGGGGCACGGCGGGCCATGAGCATCGGGCTGGGTACATCGATGGCGGCCAACCTGGTCATCGCCGGTTTCGCCGAGAACTGGGTCTCGCTGGCCCTGCCGCTCATGGTGGCCGGCGGGGCCAACGCCCTCACCCAGACGGCCGCCAACTTGTTGCTGGGCCGAACGGCGGCCGACGACCGTCTCATGTTCTCCGTCTCGGTGAAGCAGGCCGGTATGCCCACGGCCACCCTGCTGGCCGGACTGGCCGTTCCCGGGCTGGCTCAGACGGTCGGCTGGCGGTGGGCCTACGTGGCCGCGGCCGGCGCCGCGGTGGTGGCGCTGGTGGTGGTGCGCCGGGCCACGGTGACTCCCCGCCCCCACCGCCAGGGGACCACACCGGGCACCGACCTCGATCGGGTCACCTTCGTGGTGCTGGCGGCGGCGGTGGCGTGTGGTGCCTACATGGCCGGTGCGTTGGCGTCATGGACGGTGAGTGCCGCCGAGGACACCGGCCTCTCACCCGGATCGGCCGGATTGTTGCTGGCCGCCGGATCAGCCCTGGGGATCACCTCCCGTTTGGTGATGGGCGACTGGGCCGATCGTCGGGGCGGGCCGGTGTTGCCGATCGTGGCCCGCATGTTGCTCCTCGGGGCCGGCGGGGTGGTGATTCTGGCCGCCGGCACCCCCACCAGCGCGGTGATCGGCTCGGCCATCGGTTTCGCCACCGGTTGGGCGTGGCCGGGGTTGTTCAACGGCACGGTCGTACGCGAAAACCCCGGCGCGCCGGGGGCGGCCACCGGTATCACCCAGACGGGCACCTACCTGGGGGTGGTGCTGGGTCCGGTGGTGACCGGCATCCTCATCGACGGACCCGGGTACGCGACGGCCTGGCTGGTGGCGGCCTGCGCCGGAGTGGTGGCCGCCGGTCTGATGCTGGTGAGCGAACGACGGCTGCACCAACACCGGCAGCGAAACGGGTCGGCCTCGCCGTCAGGACGAGAGCACCACTGGTAGGGACTTGAGGGCGTTGTTGAGGTTGGACCGCTGCCGAGCCGGGGGCCCGGCCAGGGTGATGTCGCCGAAACGTCCGAACAGCTCCTCGAAGAACACCCGACCCTCGAGCCGGGCCAGATGGGCTCCGAGGCAGAAGTGTTCGGCCACGCCGAACGAGAGGTGGGGGTTGGGGTCGCGCCCGATGTCGAAGGTGTGCGGATCGGCGAACACCGCTTCGTCGCGATTGGCCGACGTGTACATCATCGCCAGCTTGTCGCCCGCGGCGATGGCGACGCCGCCCAGCTCGGCCGCATCGGTGGCAGTGCGGCGGAAGTAGTGGAGCGGGTTGGCCCACCGGAGGATTTCTTCGATCGCCAGGGGAAGGCGGGCCGGATCGGCTCGCACCAACTCGAGCTGGTCGGGATGTTCGAGCAGGGCCCACAGGCCCGACGAGAGCATGGTGCGGGTGGTGTCGTTGGCGGCCGTGACCAGCTGCACGAAGAAGCTGCCGAACTCGATGTCGGTCATGTGCCGGCCGTCGATGTCGGACTCGAGGAGCAGGGTGGTGAGGTCGTCGCGAGGCTCGGCGTCGCGGCGTTTCTGGGCGTGTTCGATGGCGTACATGGCCATGTCGACCGACGCCGATCCCCGTTGTTCGGGGTTGATGTCGGGATCCTGGCCGCCGCTGTTGCGCTCGGCCATCTCGTGCAGCCGAGGCCAGTCCTCGGCAGGAAGACCCATCAGCTCGCCGATTATCCGGGCCGGCAGCTTCGAGGCCACCTCGTGCACGAAGTCGATGGTGACCCCCTGCTCGACACCGTCCATGATCTCGTGACACATGGCCCGGATTCGGGGTTCGAGATCGGCGATGACCCGAGCCCTGAAGCTGGGTGAGATGTTGCGTCGGTGTTCGAGGTGCAGCGGCGGGTCCATGGCCAACAACATGTTGCGCATCATGGCCAGGCTCTCGGGGTCGAGATCCTCGAGCACCACACCGCCGAGCGACGCCGAATACAGCAATGGGTGGCGCGACACCGTCACCACGTCGGCGTGGCGCATCACCGCCCAGTACCAGGTGCCGTCGGGCATCTCCTGGCGGTACACGGGCTCCTCGCGTCGGAGATGCTCGAAGAAGGCGTGAGGTGGTCCGTCGACGTACCCGTCGGGATCGTAGATGTCGACTGTGTCCATCATGGCGGTGACGATAGTGCGGCCCTCAGCCGGGCACGACAGCGACCAGCGCCTGCACGTCGATGCCGCCGTTGGAACAGGCCAGCCGCGACTCGAAGGGAAGATCGGCGTGGCCGGCCGCCACCACGTCGTTGGTCAGCACCACGACGCGCCATCCCGGCATACGAGCCCGCACCACCTGCCCGAATCGGGCGTACAGATTGCGCAACTCATCGGCCGCCACCCGTTTCCCGTAGGGCGGGTTGGTCACCAGCCAGCCGGGGCCGGGTGCGGGCGCCTCCAACTCGGAGATCGACTGCACCGCGGTCTCGATGGTGACCCCTGCTCGGGTGGCGTTGGCCTCGGTGGACCGGACGGCGCCGGCGTCGCGGTCGGTGGCGATCACCGGGAACCGGGCCGGCTGGGACTGATCGGCGGCCACGCTGGCCCATGTCCCGGGCTCGAAGCTGGGCCACTGGTGGAAGGCGAACCGGCGATCGACACCGGGGGGCAGATCGCGGGCCAGACGAGCCCCTTCGATGGCGATGGTGCCGGCGCCGCAGAACGGATCGACGAGGGGCCCCTGTCCTTGGTAGCCGCCCACCTCGAGCAGGGCGGCGGCCAGCGTGGCCCGCAGCGGCGCTTTGGCGGTGTCGTCGCGCCAGCCCCGGTGGTGCAGGGCATCACCGCTGGCATCGATGCTGAGCGTGACCCGGTCGTTGTGGACCCGGACGTGGACTCGTTGACCGGGCCGTCGACCTCCTCCCCCGATGGCGGCGGTCACCCGTTCGGCGATGGCGTCGGTGTGGAACAACTCCGACGATGACGCGGCGGCCCGCACCACCACCCGCTGGTCGCCGATCCAGGGTGACCAGTCGACCCGACTGACCCCCCGTTCGAGGGCCGAGAACGAGTCGGCGTCGAACCGAGCGACCCGCAGGAGCACGCGGGTGGCCAATCGACTGGCCTGGTTCACCAGATACAACTGGCGGGTCGTGCCCTCCACCTCGATTCCACCCCGGAAACGCCGGCCCGTGCGGGGCCCGAGCGACCGCAGTTCGGCTTCGAGCAGGTGCTCCAAGCCCGGGAGGCACTGCACGTAGAGCTGGTGGGACGGCCGTCGTGGGGACACCGTGGGACCTTATCGAGCGGTTCCGCGTAGCCGATCGGGTCGTGACCCCGTATTGCGAGACCATGACGGTGTGACAGCAATTTCATTGCCCTCGGCGACCGAAACCTTTAAGTTGGACAAAACTCCACCGGGGTCGAAGGCGGAACAATCGCCGCACTGAAGTGGTTGTTTCGGCCAGGGTAGAGGCTGCAGGGAACGGTCAGGAGGGCACTCGACGACCATGTCGGCGGTGCAATCACAACGCTCGGCGACCATGTCATGGATACGCCATTGGTGGCACAGCCGCCTGGGCCACCGCCTGCTCGTCGAGATGATCGGCATCGCCGCCCTCATACTGTCCTACAAGTACGTGCGTTTCCTGGCCCGCGACGCCGGTGAACCGGCCCTCGACAATGCCCGCCGGGTGCTCGACATCGAACGGTCGATGGGCTTCGACATCGAGGAGGGCATCCAGGACCTGGCGCTGCGCAGTCAGGCCTTCATGCGGTTCATCAACCACTACTACGTGGCATCACACTTCGCGGTCACCTTCACCGTGATCTTCTGGGTGTATCTGTTCCGCGCCCACGTCTACACCCGTCTGCGGTGGGTGCTCATCGGCATCACCCTGTCGGCCCTGGCCATCCACGTGGCCTTCCCCCTGGCTCCGCCCCGGATGATGTCGGGTACCGGTTTCATCGACACCCTGCGGGCCTACGGCCCTTCCATCTACGGGTCACCCGACGAGGGCAACGCCAACCAGTTCGCCGCCATGCCCTCGCTGCACTTCGGCTACGCCGCCCTGGCCGCGTGGGCGATCATCTTGTCGTTCAAGACCCGGTGGCGGTACCTCGCCATTTCCCACCCCGCCCTGATGCTCTTCTCCATCATGGCCACGGCCAACCACTACTGGCTCGATGCCGCCGCCGCCGGCGCCCTGCTGGTGTTCACCGGCCTCGTGGTGTGGTGGCTGGTGAACGTGCCCGATCCCGACGACCCCGACCACGACGACGATCCCGACGGCACCGACGCCGAAGAAGCCTTGGAGCGGTCGCCGCTCACCATCGATGTCGATGCGACCGACTCGCTGATCGACGCCTGATCAACGCGCCTGTCGATATCGCCTGATCAAGGCGTTGGTGGAGCTGTCGTGGTCGAGTTCAGGCTCGGTGTCGGCGGTCAATTCGGCCACGATCGACTCGGCCAACACCTTGCCCAACTCGACTCCCCACTGGTCGAACGAGTTGATGCCCCAGATCACACCCTGCACGAACACCTTGTGTTCGTAGAGGGCGATGAGCTGACCCACCGAACGCGGGGTGAGCGCATCGAGTAACAGGGTCGACGAGGGGCGATTACCCGGGAAGCTGCGATGGGGCACCAGGGGTGGGTCGACCCCTTCGGATTGCACCTGAGCTGGTGACTTACCGAAGGCCAACGCCTCGGACTGGGCGAACAGATTGGCCATCAGCTGATCGTGATGACGCCCGCCGGGGTCGGCCACCGGTTCGATGACCCCGATGAAGTCGCAGGGCACGATCGTGGTGCCTTGATGGAGCAGTTGGTAGAAGGCGTGCTGACCGTTGGTGCCCGGCTCCCCCCACACCAGCGGACCGGTGGCCGTGGTCACGGGCGAGCCATCGAGGCGAACCGACTTGCCGTTGCTCTCCATGTCGAGCTGTTGCAGGTAGGCCGGAAAGCGGGCCAGCCGGTCGCTGTAGGGCAACACGGCGTGGGACTCGTAGCCGAAGAAGTTCCGGTACCACAGGCCCACCAGGGCCATGAGCACCGGGATGTTCTGCTCGAACGGCGCCGTGCGGAAGTGTTCGTCGACCTGGCGGAATCCGGCAAGGAAGTCGTCGAACCCGTCGGCCCCGAGGCCGATCATCACGCTCAGGCCGATGGCCGAATCCACCGAGTACCGGCCACCGACCCAGTCCCAGAACCCGAACATGTTGTTGGTGTCGATACCGAAGGCCGCCACCCGCTCGGCATTGGTGGACACAGCCACGAAGTGCGACGACACGGCGTCGGGGCCGAGGGCGGCCACCAACCAGTCACGGGCCGAGGTGGCGTTGGTGAGGGTTTCGATGGTGCCGAACGACTTCGACGCCACCACCACCAGCGTGCGGGCCGGGTCACAACGGCCGAGTACCCCATCGATGTCGGCGCCGTCGACGTTGGAGACGAAGTGCAGGTCGAGCTCGGGGTCTGAGACGTGGGCCAGGGCCTGGGCCACCATGGCCGGCCCCAGGTCGGATCCACCGATCCCGATGTTGACGACGTGACGCACCCGTTCACCCGTGGCTCCCACCCACGATCCGTCGCGCACCCGCCCGGCGAAGAGCCGCAACTGGTCGAGCACGGCGTGTACCTCGGCCACCACGTCGACCCCGTCGACGTCGAGTGTGGTGTCACGCGGCGCCCGTAGGGCGGTGTGCAGGGCCGGCCGTTGTTCGGTGACGTTGATGGCGGCCCCCGAGAACATCGACTCGATGGCGAACCCGAGCTCGGCTTGGCGGGCCAGTTCGACGAGCAGCTCGATGGTGCGGGGGGTGACCCGGTGTTTGGCGTAGTCGAGCTCGAGGCCGTCGATCGCCACCCGCATCTGGTGGCCCCGTGCCGGATCGGCGGCGAACAGATCGCCCAGAGATGTGCCGACGATCTCGTCGTGGTGGGCACTCAGTTGGGCCCAGGCCGGCAGAGTTTCGGGGTCGACGGTCATCGCTGCACCCCATGGGCCGAACGGTGCCACACCGCGGCGGTGGGACGCAGGGCCACCGTTGGTTGCTCGCCCGGCACGACCTCGGCGTCGGCGTCCACCAGCAGGCTCATGGCATCGGGCGTGGCGCCGGGGAAGACCAGGGTCACCGCCGCGCCGGCTTCGACATTGACGACGGTGCCCCGTCCCACCCGGGCCGACCACCCGGCTGCGTCGCGATCGACCAGCACGTGCATGACCTTGGTGGCGAGATCGGGGCCGGCGGTGCACACGAATGCGGCCGGGTCGAGGTCGGCGACCACCTCGTCGAGTTCGGACAGATCAACGGCGATGCTCACGAGAGCCTCCGGGGGAATCGGCGTCGGCGGGCACCGAGCAGTGTGACACGTGGCTCCCGTGTCGCCAGCCAATGGGCGACATGCCAGGGTGACGAGCCGATGTTCACCCACCTGGTCGTCCCCATTGCCGACAGCCCAGACACGGCCGCGGCCGTGTTCCCGGCGGCCGCCATGGCCCGAGCATTCGACGCCACCGTCGTGGTGGTGGCCCACCCCTCCGGGGGAACCGATCCCGAGTCGATCATCGACCAGGCCGGCACCGCCGAGCTGGCGGCTGTTCGCCTCGACGTCGACACCGAGCTGGGGGCGGCCCTCGACCGGCTGGCCCCGGCCTTCGCGGCGGCCGCCGTGGTGTGCACTGCGGCTCTGGCACCGTCACTGCTCGAGAGCTGGTCGGGGCCGTTGCTGGTCTTCGGCGGCGGATCCGACCCGTCCTCGTATTCGGTGGGCGGCACCATCATCGTCGATGCCGCACTGCACACCAAGGGTGAGCGGGAGCTGTTCGAGCTGGGGCGAGCCTTCGGGTTCGACTTCGAACCGGTCGACGACGTGACCACCGCATCCGGGCATTCGGGCCAGGTCATCGTGCCCCGGCGCCGCCGGACGGCCGAGGTGATCGACCTCATCGAGCGCTGGCCCGGTCCCGTGTACCTGCTGGGAGTCTGACGTGGCCCGCAACGTGTTGGGAACCGAGCTGGAGTCGTGTTCGACCGACCCGATGACCGGGTTCACCCGCAACGGGTGTTGTGAGACCAACGCCCAGGACGAGGGCGTCCACACCGTGTGTGCCATCGTCACCGCCGACTTCTTGGCCTTCAGCGCCGAGGCGGGCAACGACTTGTCGACACCCCGACCCGAGTTCGGTTTTCCGGGCCTTGTCCCCGGTGATCAGTGGTGCCTGTGTGCACCCCGGTGGGCCGAAGCGTACGAAGCCGGTGTCGCTCCGCCGGTGGTGCTCGAGGCCACCCACGCCCGCACCCTCGAATGGGCCAGCCTCGATCAGCTCCGCTCGGCCGGTTCGGACTGATCCAGGCAGTCAGCGGGGGGTGACCCGCACCGGCACGGCTTCGTAGCCGCGCAGGGTGGTCCGCGGTCGATGGACCAGCTCACCGGTGAGCTCGATGGCCGAGAACCACTGGATGAGTCCTTCCAGCACCACTTGCCCTTCGGCCCGGGCCAGGTTGGCGCCCAGGCAGTAGTGGATGCCCGAGGCGAAGCTCATCGGCGGTCCTTCGTCGCGGCGTACGTCGAACCGGTCGGGATCGGTGAAACGTCCGGGGTCTCGATTGGCCGCACCCAGCAGCGTGACGACCCGTGCGCCACCCTCCAGCTCGACACCGGCCACCTCCATGGCGTCGTTGGTGGTGCGGGCGTCGAGTTGTACCGGGCTGTCGTAGCGCAGGATCTCCTCCACCGCCGAGGGCACCACCTCCGGATCGGCCCAGACATCGTCGAACTGGTCACCATGGGTCAACAAGGCGGCCATGCCGTTGCCGATGAGGTTGGTGGTGGTCTCGAATCCGGCCGCGAACATCAACATGGCCTGGACGATGACCTCACCTTCGGTGAGACGGTCGCCATCGTCGCTGGCTTCGATCATGCCGCTCATCAGGTCGTCGCCCGGCCGATTCCGTTTCAGGGCCAACAGGTCCTCGAAGTAGCTCCACACTTCCTGGGTGGCGGCTTCGGCCTCCTGCAACTGCTCGATGGTGGACGACACTTCGAGCGACGCGGCCGACGCGGTGATCAGCGTCCGGAACCGGGGCCAGTCGTCGCGGGGCACACCCACCAGCTCGCCGATGACCGAAACCGGGAGCGGGAACCCCAGTTCTTCGAGCAGGTCGAACTCGCGGGCTTCGGCCATCGTGGCGAAGCACTCTTCGGCCAACTCGACGATGTGGCTGCGCATCTTCTCGACCCGCCGCGGGGTGAACGCTCGGCTGACCAGGCCGCGGATGCGGGTGTGATCGGGCGGGTTGGCAGCCAACATCGACAGCGGTTGGTCGCGTCGACGCTCGGCCATCTCGCGCCGGTAGGCGGCCAGCTCGGGGTCGTGACCACCACCGCCGGGGATTTCGCGGGTGGGATCGAAGTTCTTGCCCAGCCGGTTGTCGCGCAGCACCTCTTGGCAGTCGTCGTAGCGAGACAACACCAGGCCACCGTCGCCGGCCGGGAGGACCGGTGCTCGTTCGTGCAGCAGCGCGTAGCGCGAGTAGGGGTCGTCGCGGCCTTCGGGGGTGAGGAAGATCTCGCCCAGGGCAACCTGGGCGGCCAGCAGATCGTCGGGATGAACGTCGAGTGATGCCATGGCGGTCCTGGGGTCAGCCGAGGATACCGGCCTCGGAGTCGTGCTCGCCGAGCGCCTGGCGACGGGCCAGGTCGTCGAGTTGTTCTTCTTCGAATCCGAACTCTTTGCCCATGCCGGCGTCGACGATCTGTTTGGGAATGGCCTTCATGCTGAAGCCGTCGGGCATCGGCGGCGCATCGTCGACCCGGCGTTCCATGGCCGCTTCGATGATGGGGGCCCACTTGGCGGCGCGGGCCGCCTCGTTGGCCGCGTCGCGCTCGGCGAACTCGGGCAGGATCTCGGTGCCGAAACGTTCCAACGACTC
>JBPCTQ010000139.1:0-5657 GCA_051011595.1 Acidimicrobiales bacterium | reverse complement strand
CGCCAGCCGCGCCGCCCCAGCACGATCACCAGCGCCAGACCCAACAGGATCGCCGCCAGCGACCACACGAGCGTCCAGGGTTGCCGTTGGCTGGCCGACGCTTCGATGGTGGCGGCTTCACCAGCGCTGATCGTCCAGATCGACTGCTCGGCCTGTACCTCATCGCCATCACCACTGATGTCGTAGGGCATGGTCACTACGAACTGAAGCTCACCGGCGTCTTCCAGGGGCCCGATCTCGTCTTCGAGGGCAACCAGATCCACGCCGGCGGCCGAGCCGAACAGTGCTTCCAGCTGCGCATCACCCAGCGATTCGAGCCCGCCCGACATGTCGATGGTTCCCTGGAGATCGAACGAGGTCTGGGCAAAGGAGTGATCGCGGTCGAGCACCACGTCGAAGATGGGACTGACCTCGGCCAAGACACCGTTGAGATCGGCGGCTTCGGCGAAGGGTTTGCTGGCCCGCACCCACGTGAGGCCGTCGGACTCGCGTGCCGCCGGCTCGATGGCCCAGCCCGCGGCCTCCAGATCGTCGGTGACGAGGATGAGGTCCAGATCTCCGGCCCGCTCCGCCGCTTCCTGGTCGAGTGACACGGCGACGTCGACCGTCCCGGAACCGTCCTCGGCCACCTCGACCTCGACGCGGGCATCGACCCGACAGGCCGCCAACACGAGCGCCAAGGCGATCACCGCGAGTAGCCGCACCAGTCGCCTCATTCCGTCTCAACATAGAACCCGCGCCGGCCCGCGCCGTACTTCTGCGGCGAAGAACCGGTGAGTGGGACGCCGCGATACGGCCCGACTCAGACGGCGAGCAGGTCGCCAGCCCCCGTGCGGCTCGAGGGTGACGCCGCTTCGACATCACGCGCGCAGGGAACCCGCGCCGTACTTGTGCGGCGAAAGAACCGGTGAGCGGGGCGCCGCGATACGGCCCGACTCAGACGGCGACCAGGTCGCCAGCGCCGGTGTCGCTCGAGGGATGACGCAGCTTCGAATTCGCTCCGACAGAGAACCCGCGCCGTACTTCTGCGGCGAAAGAACCGGTGAGTGGGGCGCCGCGGAGCGGCTCGACTCAGACGGCGAGCAGGTCGCGGGCGCCGGTGTCGCTCGAGGGATGACGCAGCTTCGACATCGCTCGGGCTTCGATCTGGCGAATGCGCTCACGGGTGAGGTTGAAGTGCTCGCCCACCTCTTCGAGGGTGCGGGGTTCACCTCGATCGAGGCCGAAACGCAGCTTCAGGATCTCACGCTCTCGTTCGTCGAGCGGCGCGAGCAGCCGGGAGATCTCCTCGGGCAGCAACGCGGTGGCGGCCACCTCGAAGGGTGAGTCGGCCGAACGATCCTCGACCACGTCGCCGAGCTCGGCGTCGCCGTCTTCGCGCAGGGGTTCGGACAACGACAGGGGCTCGGCCGCGAAGCGCAGGGCTTCGGTGACCTTGTCCTCGGGCATCTCGACCTCTTCGGCCAGCTCGCTGAGCGTGGCCGGACGACCCAGCTTGAGCTCGAGGCGCGAGCGGGCCTTCTGGAGGCGGGCCAGGGTGTCACCGGCGTGGACCGGCAGGCGGATGGTGCGGCCGGTGTTGGCGATACCTCGGGTGATGGCCTGACGAATCCACCAGGTGGCATAGGTGGAGAACTTGAAACCCTTCCGCCAGTCGAACTTCTCGACGGCGTGCATCAGACCCAGGTTGCCCTCCTGGATCAGGTCGAGCAGGGGCAGACCCGAGGCCTGGTACTTCTTGGCGATCGACACCACCAGCCGGAGGTTCGACTGCACGAACGTGCGCTCGGCCTCGTCGCCCTTGCGGCGGGTGCGCATGAGCTCGCGTTTGCGAGCCGGCGCGTGGTCGGCGTCGGTGTTGTCGAGCTCGGCCCGGGCCTCGTTGCCGGCCTCGATGGCCTGGGCAAGACGAACCTCATCGTCCTTCGTGAGCAGGGGATACTGCCCGATGTCGGTGAGGTAGAGGCGAACCAGGTCTTCCTCGTCGCGTTCGACTCGCTCCTTGGCCAAGGCGCACCTTCTCGCAGTCGGGACCCGTCGGTATCCGTTCGGGGGGCTGAATCCGCCCCCTGAGGAACACCATGAGGTCTTCGAGTGTAACGGTCAACCACGAACATCGACTCCGGGCGATCCGACATTGAGACAACTCTCGGCCCCGCTGTTGATGCCACACTGACCATTTCGACGCGAAGCGCGCGGGCATTCGCGCGATCCGCGCGATCGAACCGAGCTCCGGGACCCGGCTGCGGGTGGGCTCAGACGGCGGGGTCGATGAGCGGCAGGGCCCGGCGCAACCCGAGCAGATCGCGGGCCACGGTGTCGCTGACGCGTAGCAAGGATCCGTCACTGACCGGGCCGGCCCGCCCGGCCAATCCGGTGAGCGACGAGTGGACGGCATCGAGGGCGGTGGCGGTCGCTCGCGCTCGTTCGGCGGGATCGACGGCGTCACGGGCGGCGTCGACAGCCACCCGATGGTCGTCGGTGGGCTGCACACGGCCATCGGGTTCGAGCAGCACCGACTCCGGGAGCTGGGTCCGCCACGCCTCGAGGTGCTGATCGAACAGACGTCGGGCCCGGGCGGCCCACACGCGCAGGGCCGCACCATCATCGTCGGCGGCCGGCCGGTCCCACGCGCCCACCACCTCGACCAGGGCTTCGGTGACCCACAGCTGCTGCCCGACACCGTCGGCGGTCTGCTCGGCGGTGAGGCCGGTCATCGTTCGTAACGACTGGTGATGGGCAGGCGGCGATCGCGGCCGAAGCCCTTCGGCGTGAGTCGTGGCCCGAGCGGCGTCTGTCGTCGCTTGAATTCGGCCAGGTCGACCAAACGGCAGATCCTGCGCACCATCTCGGGATCGAAGCCGGCCGACACCAGCTCGGGGCGGGTGGCATCACCCTCGATGTAGGCCTCGAGCAGCGGGTCGAGCTCGGCGTAGGGCGGCAGGGACTGGTCGTCGGTCTGATCGGGGCGCAGTTCGGCCGACGGTGGCTTCACGATCACCGACTCGGGGATGACCGCCCGACCGTGGCGCTCGTTGACGTGGCGGGCCAGGTCGTACACGGTCAGCTTGTACACGTCCTTGATGCAGGCAAACGCCCCGGCCGTGTCGCCGTAGAGGGTGGAGTACCCCACGGCCGCTTCGCTCTTGTTGCCGGTGGTCAACACCAACCAGCCGAACTTGTTGGCCAGGGCCATCAACAACACGCCGCGAATCCGGGACTGGATGTTCTCTTCGGCCAACCCCGGTTCGAGGCCCGAGAAGCTGGGCGCCAACATGTCGAGGAACGCCTGATGGCCGGCCTCGATGGGCACGATGCGGTGCTCGATGCCCAAACGTTCGGCCAAGGCCTGGGCGTCGGTGATGGAGTGATCGCTGGAGAACCGCGACGGCATCAGCACACCGTGCACGTTCTCGGGTTCGAGGGCATCGGCGGCGATGGCGGCCACCAACGACGAATCGATACCGCCCGACAGACCCAGGCAGACATCGGTGAAACCGTTCTTGTGGACGTAGTCGCGGGTGGCCAACACGATGGCGTCGTACAACTCGGGCAGCCGGCTGTGGGGTTCGACCACACCAGGAGCGTCCAGCGCGGCCCGCTGACCCAGTGGCTCGGTCACGGCCTGGATGGGGAACGTGGCCTCGGACGGCACGTGCTCGTCGACCTCGATGTCGACCACCAGCACCTGCTCGACGAACTGGCGGCAGCGAGCGATCACCGCGCCGGATGAGTCGAGCACCATGGAACCGCCGTCGAACACCAGCTCGTCCTGGCCACCCACCAGGTTGACGTACACGATCGGTACCGGGCCTTCGTCGACGCGGCGGGCCATTTCGTCTTCGCGCACGGCCACCTTCGAGCTGTACATCGGCGAGCCGTTGATGTTGACGATGACCTGCGCACCACCGGTGGCGAGCTGGGGCAACGGCCCGCCGGCGATCCAGGCGTCCTCACAGATCGACATCCCGACCCGCACGCCCGCGATGTCGGAGAGCTTCAGGGGTTCGTCGCCGGGCCGGAAGTAGCGGCGTTCGTCGAACACGTTGTAGTTGGGCAGATGGCGTTTGTGATAGGTGCCCAGGACCTGGCCGTGGGCACAGACGGCCAGTGCGTTGTGGACGTCGGGATCGCCGTCGGCGAAGCCGACGATGGCCGCGGTGCGCCCGGTCCTGGTGGCCACCTTGTCGAGGGCTCGACGATTGTCGGCCACGAACCCCGGCTTCAACAGGAGGTCTTCGGGGGGATACCCGGTGATGGTCATCTCGGGGAAGACGGCCACGTCGGCGTCGGCCTCCTCGGCCACGCCCAGGGCATCGACGATGCGGCCCACGTTGCCGTCGAGATCGCCGACCACCGTGTTGATCTGGCACAAGGCCACGCGCAAGGTCGCCATCGTGCAATCCTACGAGCCCAGCCCAGCGCCGGCCCACCCGTCGCCCCTGGAGCGAATCGGCCCCGGCTACTGTCGCCCCGTGCCCCTTGGCTTCCTGCGCCGGCGCCGGCCTCCACCAACGCACCTCGTCGTCGACGAACCGTCGGGGCCACTGGCCATCGAAGGGGGCACGGTGCTGGTCCGGGGCTGGGCGTTGGCGGGCGACACCGATGCCGGCGACGTGGAGGTGACAGCCGGCGGGCAGCCCCTTCGTGTTCGCCGACACCCACGACCCGACGTGGCCGCCGCCCATCCCGGCGTCGACCAGAACCTGCTCGTGGGTTTCACCGCCGTCGGTGATCGTCGAGACCTTCCGTCCGACGGCGAAATCTCGGTCCGCGCCGAGTTCTCCGGCGGGCAGGCCAGGATTTCCGACAGTGTGGACTTCACCAACTCCTTCGGCGAACCGGTGCCGACCCAGCCGGTCGATCGCTGTCCGGTCTGTTCGGCGAACGAACGAGAGGTGCTGGGCAGCAGCGATGGCCTACGGATGGCCCGCTGTGGCGAATGCACGGTGGTGTACACCGTCGACCAACCAGAAGCGGGGTTTGCGAGGGCCCGTTATTCCGAGACCTACTTCACCGACGAATACCTACCGGCGCTCGAAGCCGAGGCCGAGCAGATGGCGGGTCACTGGACGTTGCTGCTCGACATGCTCGAACCGCACCGAGGCGAGGCCTCGCGGCTGTTCGAGATCGGCGCCGGCGCCGGGCAGTTCCTCGACGTGGCCCGGGCTCGCGGTTGGCACGTGGCCGGGCTCGACATCAACGCCGCCGCCGTGGCCCACGGTCGCAGCCGCTACGACCTCGAGCTCATCGAAGCTCCGGCCGACGGGGCCATCGAACCCGGGGGCAGCTACGACGCGGTGGTGTCGGAGATGTCACTGGAACACGTGCCCGACCCTGCGGCGGTCATGGCCGGGGCGGCCGAAGCGGTGCGGCCCGGCGGGGTGGTGATGGTGTTCACGGTGTGCCCCGACGGCGACTCGTTCTCCTCACTCGGTATGGCGGCGCCGATGGTGGGCCCGGCCGAGCACCTCTTTCTGTTCTCGGCGGCCTCACTGGAACGGTTGGCCCACGACGCCGGACTCGAGCCGCTGCACCAGTGGACCGACGATGCCGGCGACGCGGTGGGCCTCATCGCCCGGCGACCGTCCCAGCCGGCCTGACCAGCGGACCCGTCACCCTCACGCCAAAACAGCGGGCAAAACCCCGTGGTGGGA
>JBPCTQ010000138.1:0-9148 GCA_051011595.1 Acidimicrobiales bacterium | reverse complement strand
CTCCGCGCCGACCTGGTGTCGTGGCTCGATGATCGAGCTGTCGCCGGCGGCGAGTCGGTCGAGAATGTGGCCGACCGGGCGATCGGGGCCTACCGAGCCGGTCTCACCGGCGTCGACCCCGACACCGGTGACTGAGCGATGTACACCCTGCACCTCGACGGCCGGTGCTCGGACAGCGCCGTTCTCGGTGGTAAAGGGGCCTCCCTCGACCATCTCTTCGACATCGGAATGCCCGTGCCGCCGACGGCGGTGGTCACCACTGCGGCCTATCGGCGATTCGTCGCCCACCCGGATCTGATCGTCCTCACCGACCGGATACGGGGCGGCGAGACCGTGGCCGCGCCTGACGTCGATGCCGGCTTCTTGTCGATCGACTTCGACCATGACCTCGCTCTCGAGGTCGAAGAGGTGGCCGTCACCGTCGGCGCCGGCCGAGCACTGGCGATCCGGTCATCGGCCACCGTCGAGGACATGGACGAGTCGTCCTTCGCCGGCCAGTACCGATCGTTGCTCGATGTCGATCCGAAGGACACGGTCGCCCTCCACGATGCGGTTCGCCTGGTGTTCGCCTCGCTGTGGCATCCCGCTCCGTGTGCCTACCGGCGAGCATTCGGGATCGACGACGAGGCCGCCGCCATGGCAACGGTCCTCATGCAGATGGTGCCGACCGTGCGCGCCGGCGTCGTGTTCACCGTAGATCCCGGCGGTGAGGCCGACGCCGCCCGAATCGAAGCAGTGGACGGGCTGGGGGAGTCATTGGTGTCGGGCCAGCGCACTCCGGATGCCTGGGTCACACCCCGCACGCCAATCGATCCGGCCCTGCCCGATGAGGCCGCCCAGGCCCTGCGCCTGGCCATGACGATCGAGTCCGACACCACCACGGCTCAAGACGTCGAGTGGGCGTGGGACGGCGATCAGACATGGGTGGTGCAGGCCCGGCCCATCACCGTGGCGGTCGACGACGACCACGACGGATTCGACAGTCACCCCGGCCAACACGACCTCACCACTGCCGGTATCGGTGAGATGCTGCCCGGTGTCCTCCCACCCCTGTTGTGGGAGCTCGACAGCCACCTGGTCGACGAAGCGTTCCGGCATGTCCTCGACGATCTGGGGGTGCTCCCGACCGAGCTCGAACGTACGCACCTGATTCGTCGGGTCCGGGGTCGGGCCGCCCTCGACTTCACCCGATTGCGGCAGATGGCCGAGGACCTCCCCGGAGGAGCGGCCGAACAACTCGAGACGCAGTACTTCGGATCGGGGCGAGGCGGGCGACCCGCGGTACCGACCGCACAACCGGTGGCGCGGCTGACCAGCCTGCGCCACGACTACCGGGTGTTGCGGGCCCGGCGGCGCAACGGCCGGTCGGGCGAGATCATCATCGAAGCGGTGGCCGAGCTCATCGAGAAACGCCCCGACCTCGAACAAAAGGAGAACTCGGGGCTGCTCGGCTACCGGCTTGGGTTGGTCGACCTGGCGCAGCGGGCCATGACCGCCGAGCTCAGCGTGGCCGCCGATGCCGCGGCCGCCTATCGCCGCATCGAGGTGCTGCTGCTCCCCCACCTCGGTGAGGTCGAAGCCGGACGCCGAGCCGAGGTGGTCACTGCCGTACCGGGCGTGACCGCTACACCCATGCTCGACGACTCTGCCGCCCTCGTCGGCGGTCCCACCTGGCAAGAGCTCGGTCGGCAGCCTGTCCAGGTCGCCCGCAGCGAGCGGGCCGACCACTCGGCGATGGACGACCTCGAAGACACCTTGGCCCGTTGCCCCACCTGGGGCCACGGCACCCTGCGGTCGGCCATCCGGGTACGGGCACTGCACCAAAGCGTGGACGAAGCCATCACCCAGCTCCGTCGGCGGGAACATCTCAAGACCAGCGTGCTCCGGTTGGGCGGAGAGATTCGTCGGGTCCATCTCGAGCTGGGACGACGCCTGGTCCAGACCGGCGCGATCGGCGAACCTGCCGACATCGACTTGTTGACCTCGGTCGAGCTCCACCAGGCCATGGTCGGAAATCCGCCGCCACCCCAGGTCGTCGGCGGCCGACGACGCTGGCGAGCCCGATACGAGAGCGAACCACCGCTGCCGTCCCGGTTCAGCGGTCGGCCCGACGTCGTGGCTGTCGAGCTCCCTCCCGGTGGCCGCCTAGACGGCTGGGCCGCCAGCAGCGGTCGGTTCACCGGGCGGGCTCAGGTGGTGTCCGATCCCGACGCCGACCTGCGGCCGGGCGCCATCCTCGTGGCCCAGGCCACCGACGCATCCTGGTCACCCCTGTTCGTCGATGCCGGAGCCATCGTGCTCGAGCGTGGCGGTCCCCTGTCCCACGCGGCCATCCTCGCTCGGGAGCTGGGAGTGCCGGCGGTGTTGAACGTGCCGGGCGCCACCCAACACCTCGACGGCCTCGACCTCACCGTCGATGGTGACGCCGGCATCGTCGTACTCCACGACGAACTCGCCCCCTCGGCGCCATGACCATGCGACGTTCGCCGTTCACCCGCCTGGGATTCGACCGGCTCAACATCTTCGTACCCGCCATCATGAGCGTCGGCATGGCGTTCTGGCTGGTGGCCCTGGTGCGTGATGTGTTCCGTTGGCGGGGTCAGGAGTCACTGGCTCGTCAGGCGACGAACGCCGGTCGAAGCACAGCCCGGCTGGTCCTGGCCGACACCACACCGGTCGACCCCGACCACATCGGGCTGCGCCACCGACCGGCCTATTTGGTCACCGGCCTCGCCCTGCTCGCCGCCGCCGCCTACATCTTCCTCGGCTCGCTGTTCAACTACCTGCGAGAGGACGGCTACGTCGAGGGTGTCGGCTGGCTACTCGCCCTGGCCACCCTCACCACCCTCCTCGCGTTGGTGCTGGCCGCCGCGTCGTTGACCACCTGGGTCCGCTGGCCGACCCTCCCCCGGTGGGTGCGGTCGGTACACGCCACCAGCCCCTTGTCGAGGCTGCCCCTCGACCGGACCGAACACGGCGAAGAACCGAGCTGGCGCCTCACCGCGGCGACGATGCTGCTGCCCACGATGACCGTGATCGGCATCTTGTTCGTGGTCACCGACTGGCGGTTGGTGCGATGGATCGACGAACGCGTCGTCGAGTTGTTCGAGACGACCGGAGAGCTCGATGCCCTACGAGTGTTCGACCCGCTCGGTGCCACCGTGGTGGCCGTCGTGCTGGCCGCGGTCGTCGGTATCGCCACGTTGCGTTGCCGACCCCTGGCCCTGGCCTACCCGATCAGCGTGGTGGCGGGTCTGCTCATCACCACCACCACTCGCAACATCTTGGAGCGCGCCCGCCCGGCCGACGGACCACTTGCCGGTCTGGAGGACTCGTTTCCCAGTGGTCACGTGGTGCAGGCCACCCTCATCGCCGGTTTGCTTCCGTTGGCCATCGCCGCGCTCAGCGGAACCCGCCGGGTCATCTGGCCGGCACGTCTGTTGTTGGGCCTGGGGGTGATCGCAGGAGCAGTTCACCGAGTGGACGAGTCACTCCATTGGCCCACCGACGTGATCGTGGGTCTGATGATCGGCCTCTCGCTGGTGGTGGCGACGGAGTGGGCCGTGGCCCACGAGGCGTGGCACCGCTGGTGCCGCGGCTGCGTCTGGGCCCCGGCCAGCCATGGTCCGCCGCTTCTGGGGGTCATCGACATCCACATGTCGCTGCAGCGGCTGATCCGCGTCGTTGCGCACCTGTGGGCCACTGTGGCGGTGGTCGTGCTCACCGTGCTCACCATCTCGGTCGGCGTCCCGACCGACCCGGGCGAAGGTGCCATCTTCGGGCCCGACGTGCAGGTTCCGGTGCAGCTGGTGTTGGCCGGCGTCATGTCCATCGGCGCCTTGATCTCCTGGCGCTGGGATGCCGCGGGAGCCGTTCTCATCGCCTTCGCCGCGGCCGGCATCGGGATCTTCGCCGCCATCGAGTACCCGCCGGCGACGGCATTCACCCTGGCGGTGATTCTGTTCACGCCGGCCGTGTTGCTCTGGTTGGGTTGGCAGCACCGCCGACGAATGGGCGAGATCATCGCGTTGGCCGTGGGAACCGCAGTGCTGCTGGGAGCCACGTTCGTCGGCGTGACGCTGGTGCACGACTTCTACTTCGGCCCCACTCACGACGACAGCGCGGCACGTCTACTGCCGGTGGAGGAAGTGCGATGGGTGTGGGTCGGCGCACTGTCGGCCGACGGGGTCACCATCACGGCCGGCCTCGACGACCCCGGATCCGATGCCTCGGTGCTGGTCGAAGCGGAGGGCTCGGGACGACAGGTGCGAGTCGACGTCGACGGTTCCGACACCGACCCCGCCGCCCGCTTCCGGATCGAGGGGCTTCAGCCCGACACCGCTTATACCTTTGCCCTCGAGGTCGACGGCGAGCTCGACCGGTTCCGGGGAACGGGACGGTTCCGCACCCCACCCGACGGGGCCGCGTCGTTCCGTTTCGTCGTCGGTTCGTGCGCCCGGGTCGATTCCAACGGCGCGGTGTGGGATGCCATGGTCGCCAAGGATCCACTCTTCTACCTGGCCCTGGGCGACATCCACTACGGCAACATCGACAGTACCGACCCGGCCAAACACCGGGCCGCCCTCGAGCGGCTGCTGGTCAAACCCGGCCAAGCCGCGCTGTACCGACAGGTTCCCACCGCCTACGTCTGGGACGACCACGACTACGGGCCCAACGACTCCGATGCATCGAGCCCCGGCCGCAGCGCCGTTCGCCAGGCCTACCGGGAGATGGTGCCCCACTACGACGTGGCCGACGGCGACGCCGCCATCAACCAGGCCTTCACCATCGGACGGGTGCGATTCGTGCTCACCGACACCCGCTCGGAACGAACCGACGACACCATGCTCGGCGCCGAACAGCACCAGTGGCTGATCGATGAGATCACCGCGGCATCAGATAGCCATGCCGTGGTCGTCTGGGCCAACGGGGTGCCCTGGATCAACGGCCCCAGCGAAGGGGGCGACAACTGGAACGGCTACGTCGACGACCGACGAGACATCGCCGACGCCCTGGCGGCCGCCGATGTCGACAACTTGGTGATGGTCAGCGGTGACGCCCACATGGTCGCCCTCGACGACGGCACCAACTCCGACTACAGCACCGACGGTTCGGGCGGCTTTCCCGTGCTCCACGCCGCCGCGCTGGATCGCCCGGGCAACACCAAGGGTGGCCCGTACTCCCACGGCAGCTTTCCCGGCGCCGGGCAGTTCGGCATGGTCGATGTGGTCGACGAGGGCGGCCGGGTCACCGTGACCATGTCGGGTCACACCTGGGACGACCAGACATTGGTGAGCGAGTCGTTCGTCTTCGAAGCACCCTGACCCATTTGGGTCGAAAGCGGCGACAGATGCCATCATCGATCCGTGAGCGTTCCCGAGTCGGAACAACGAGGCCCAGCCGATGCAAGTGAGGTCGACCGCCTCCGGGCCGAGAACGCGGCCTTGCGCGAAGAACTGGCCGCATCGGCGGAGCCCCACGTAGCTCGTTGGCGGCGACGGTGGCTGTCGATCACCCTCGCCGTGCTGGGGGCCATTCTCTTGCCCATGGCCGTGCTCACGGTGTGGGCCCGAAACACCATGCTCGACACTGGTCAGTACGTGGCCACCGTGAGCCCCCTGGCCGACGACCCTGACATCCAGGAAGCGGTGAGCTTCCGGATCACCGAGGCGGTCGCCGAGGCCGCCGACTTCGAGTCGCTGGCGGCCGAAGCGTTGCCCGACGACGCCGAGGTGCTGGCCTTGCCCATCGCCGCCGGCGCCGAGGTGGTGATCAACAGGATCGTGCAGGATGTCGTCGCGACCGACGCCTTCAAGACGGTGTGGGAGGAGGCCAATCGAATCAGCCACGAGAACGTCGTCCACGTCCTCACCGGGCAGGACGACGACCTGCTCCAGACGTCGGACGGCACCGTCAGGCTGAACTTCGAGACCCTGGCCCGTGACGCGTTGGTGAACCTCGATGACCTGCTGGGCACCACCCTCGCCGACTCCGTTTCCGACGAGACACTCGATGTGGAGTACGTCCTCATCCAGTCCGACGACCTGGCCGACGCCCAGGACACCGTGCGCGTCTTCGACAACCTCGCCTGGCTACTGCCCCTGCTGGCCATCGTGTTGCTGATCGGGGTGGTGCTGACCGCCGAGCGCCGGCGGTTGGGCGCCCGGCGCCTCGGTCTCGCCATCGTCATCTCGATGGTGGTCACCCTTCTCCTGTTGGTATTCGTGCGCGACCAGTACCTGTCCGGGCTGCCCGACGACACCCACAACCCCGATGCCGCAGCCGCGGTCTTCGACATCGTCTCCCGATTCGTCTTCCGCGCCGTCCGGGCCCTGTTGGTGTTGGGTATCGCCGTACTGGTCGGGGTTTGGGTCACCGGGCCATCGAGTTCGGCGGCCCGGGTACGCACCTGGTGGCACACCCTCCTGGGCCGAGCCACCGACGCCGGCGCCGAACGCGATCTGGGCCCGATTCCGGGGTGGATCGCCGCCCACGAGCGGGCGCTGCAGTTCACCGCCGTGGGTCTGGCCGGGCTGGCCCTGGTGTTGTGGACCCGGCCCACGGGTGTGGTGGTGTCGTTCCTGGTGCTGATTGCGGCCCTGGCTGTAGGCGCCATCCGGGTACTGGCCGAGGTCGGGCGCCACGAAGCCGACGACAAGATCGCCGTCGACGATCGGGCCACTCCGAACTAGGGAGCGGAATCCCCCGCCTTGTCGATTCCCAGCTGCACGTCGGTCATGTGATCGAGGTACATCAACACCTCCTGGGTGTTGTGGGTGTCGTTGACGATTCGGGTGGTGTACAGCTCGAGCACGGCTCGACCCGTCTCGCGGTTGGTGGGGTCGGCGAACCAGGCCCAGTCGGCCAGGTGGCAGGCCATGGTGGAATCCGAGTCGACCAGCTCGCGGGCCCGGGCGATCACCGCCTCCACCCCGCCCGCCAGCTCGCACACGGCGGCGGCCTGGAGGTCGAATCGGGCCGGCGACCAATGTGAGGGGATGTCGTCCCACCACCCGCAGTACTGCTTCATCACCATGCGGGAGATGTCGGCCGGCGACACGTACTGCTCGTTGAGCGTTTCGTGGCCGGCCAGGTGTTCGGGAAGATCGAGTGAGTCGGCGACTTCGTCCTGGCGCTGTCGGGCGTTGAGCCCCTCGAGCGTGTGGGCGACGATGTGCTCGAGGGCTTCGGCGTGAACCGACAGCACCTCGGCGATCCGACCAGGATCATCGGAGATGGGCTCACCGTGGGCCGGCAGCAGATGGAGCGGTTCGAGGGCCACCATCTCGCGCAGCGCCACCGCCCACTCCTCGACGAATCGTTGCACCCGTTTCCCGTTGCCGGCGTTGGGCAGGAAACCCTGGTAGTAGTCGGCGCTGGCGATGGCGCGACGGCCCGGCACCGAGACGTAGAGCTGATCGTCGGTCTCGCCCTTGCGGCAGACCAGGTCGAACTGTTCACCACCGATGGTGAGCGACAAGGTGCCCCGGAAGGTCTGGGTGGGCGCCACCCAGTCGTCGTCGCCGGTGGGGAACGTGGCCAGCGGCTGGGACATGTAACGCGAGACCGAGCCCCGTAGCCGGACGTAGCGATCGAAGCGCCCCGGCGCATCGGCGTGGGCGATGATCTGAGGCCCGTCGTCGACGAGTGCCCACGTGCCCATGCAGTGATCGACATGGGCGTGGGTGTAGATGATGGTGTGGATCGGGGCATCGGTGACGGTTCGGATGGCCTGGAGGATCGCCGGCCCTCCGGGCGCCATGCCGGTGTCGACGATCACCACCCCTTCGTCGGTCTCGAACACCACGGCGTTGACGATGGGCAGACGTACCAGCCACGACCGCTCGGCAACCTCGACGATCTCGACCAGTCGTTTGGCGTCCTCGATGGCCTCACCATGATTGGCATCGAACATGTTCTGGGCAACGAGTGGCGAGTAGGCACCACCAAATGCCCCTCCCCCGACGATGGCGTCGGTGAGCGCCGGGTCCGAGAGCACCAGACCCATTCGAACTTCACTGCGCTGCTGCTCGGCTGCGGCATCAGACATCTCGGATCCCCCGGGGGTCGTCGGTCGGGTCGTTTCGTATCACCATTGCTCGCCCACCGGCCAGCGGTCGTGACTCAGGACCGGGCCAGCTCGGTGGCCGGCGCTCCCGAGGCGGCCGACACCGATCCGGTGAACTGCATCACGCCGTCGTCGACCGGCCGGGCGAACAGCTTCTTCTCCTTGCCGTAGCTCTGGGTGTTGATCCAGGGCGCACGGTCACCCTGTCTGGGCAAGGCGTCCATCACCCGCTGCAGGTAGTTGGCCGAGAAGTCCTCGACCCACGGACGGGCGGGCATGTCGCGGTCCGAAGGCCGCAGTCGCGGGGTGCACGTCGTGGTGCCGGTCTCGCGCATGTGGTTCAACAGCCGACACACGAAGCCGCACGTGAGGTCGGCTCGCAGGGTCCACGACGCCCGCAGGTAACCGAACGACGTGGCCAGATTGGGAACATCGGAGTAGGCCACTCCCATGTAGCTCCAGGTCTGGGAGAAGTCGATCGGCTCCCCGTCCATGGAGATCTCGGCTTCGCCCAGGGTGACGATTTCGAGGCCGGTGGCGGTGACGATGATGTCAGCGTCGAGGTGCTGGCCCGACCGTAGGGCAACGCCGGTCTCGGTGAAGGTGTCGATCTCGTCGGTGACCACCGACGCCTGACCCGACTTGATCGACTCGAAGAGGTCGCCGTTGGGCACCAGACACAGCCGCTGGTCCCACGGGTTGTAGGCGGGCTTGAAGTGCTCGTCGGCGTAGTCGGTGCCGAGCTCGTCGCTGACTCCCTTGATGAGCCGGGCCCGCACCTTGGCGGGCCAACGGCGGGTGGCCCGGAAGAACAGCTCCCCGAGGGTGACGTTCTTCCAGCGAGTGAGACGGTAGGCCAGCCGATCCGGCAGGTACTTGCGTAGCTTGATGGCCACCACGTCGGTGTCGGGGGCGGCCACCACATAGGTGGGCGACCGCTGAAGCATGGTGACGTGGCCGACGTCGGGGGCCATCGCGGGGACCAGGGTCATGGCAGTGGCCCCCGACCCGATGATGACCACCTGCTTGCCCCGGTAGTCGAGGTCGTCGGGCCATTCCTGGGGGTGGACGACCTGGCCC
>JBPCTQ010000137.1:0-6670 GCA_051011595.1 Acidimicrobiales bacterium | reverse complement strand
GTCTCGGCCCACGTCAGGTCGGGTGCGGGCTGGGAGAGCTGAAGTCCGAATCGGAATGGTTTGGCCATGGAAGCCTCCTGCGGTGGGTGCCCGCTCTGCGGGCCTGTCCGCCTATCCTTCCGCCGATGGTGGAGCCTCTGCGAACTCTCGACGCCGGCATGCCGATCGTTTACGGCGGTGACCGGGTCACGCGGGTGTCCGAGGAGCTGGCGTCGGCCTTCACCGAAGGTGACCGCCTCATCGTGGTCCAGGACACCGGAGCACTGCTCCACGTGCCCGGTGAGGTGTGGTCCATCGCCACCGATGCGGTGGACCGGGCCAGCCGTGCCTTCGCCGCGTTCGGTTCGGTGACCGACGACCAGATCTCGCGGTTCTATTCGGCCTTCGCCGATCGGTTGGCCGACGACACCACCTTCGCCGCTATCGCCGCGGCCAACGAAGCCGATGTGGAAGCGGCTGCTCGACGTGGTCGAAGCACCACCCGTCTGGTGCTGGGCGACACCATGCGCGCCGACATGATCGCCGGGCTCGAGCTGTGGCGCGATGCCGCCAGTGGTCGGGGCCGGGTGCTCGAGACGGTGGAGCACCCCGGGTGGCGGGTCGAGCAGGTGAGCGCCGGGCTGGGGGTGGTGGGCTTCGTGTTCGAGGGCCGCCCCAACGTGTTCGCCGACGCCTGCGGGGTGCTGCGTTCGGGGAACACCGTGGTGTTCCGCATCGGAAGTGATGCGTTGGGTACGGCGCAGGCGATCGTGACGCACGCCCTCGACCCTGCCCTGGCGGACGCCGATCTCCCGCCGGGTTCGGCGTCGTTGGTGGCCAGTGCCGAACGAGCGGCCGGCTGGGCCATGTTCTCCGACGAGCGGCTGGCGCTGGCCGTGGCCCGAGGGTCGGGTCCAGCCGTCGCCCAGTTGGGGGCCGTCGCCCGCCAGGCTGGTGTACCCGTGAGCCTGCACGGCACCGGCGGGGCCTGGATCGTCACCGGCGACGATGCCAGTCCGGGCGCCTTCGGCGCCGCCGTCGAAAACTCACTCGACCGCAAGGTCTGCAACACCCTCAACACGTGTTGCATCACCGCGGCCCGCGTCGATGAGTTGTTGCCGGTCTTTCTCGACGCCATCGACCGGGCCGGCGCCCGACGAGGCAGTACCACCAAACTCCACGTGCTGGCAGGCAACGAATCGCTGCTGCCGTCGTCGTGGTTCGAGTCAGCGGCCATCTCCCGGGCCGAGGGGAACGTGACCGAGCCTCGCACCGAGACCGTCACCATCGATCAGCTGGGCCACGAGTGGGAGTGGGAGGACTCACCGGAGGTGACGCTGGCAGTGGTCGAGTCGGTCGACCAGGCCATCGATTGGTTCAACAACCATTCGCCCCGCTTCACGGCCAGCCTGGTGAGCGACAACCAAGACGAACAGCGGCACTTCTTCGATCGGGTCGATGCGCCGTTCGTGGGAAACGGGTTCACCCGCTGGGTCGACGGCCAGTATGCGTTGCAGCGGCCCGAACTGGGGTTGTCCAACTGGCAGTTCGGGCGACTGTTCGGGCGGGGTGGCGTGTTGTCGGGTGATTCCGTCTACACCGTTCGAACCCGTGTCTTCCAGGAGAACCCCGACCTGTGCCGCTGAACCGCTGGTTCAGCCCGAGGTGATCGGTGCGGTCTCGGCATCGAGCAGCGCCACCAGATCCCGGGGATCGAGCGAGATCTCCAGACCTCGCCGCCCCCCACTCACATGGATGCGCCCGAACCCGAGGGCGCTCTCGTCGAGCACGGTCGGCAGTGGGCGCCGCTGACCAAAGGGGCTGATGCCGCCCAGCACGTAGCCCGTGCTGCGTTCGGCCCGAGTGACATCGGCCAGCGCCAGCCGTTTGGTGCCGAGCGTGCGGGCCAACGCCTTGAGATCCAGGC
Organism: Acidimicrobiales bacterium; assembly: GCA_051011595.1. Taxonomy (GTDB): domain Bacteria; phylum Actinomycetota; class Acidimicrobiia; order Acidimicrobiales; family SHLQ01; genus JAOUEE01. Next base: position 4,764 of record JBPCTQ010000137.1, on the reverse strand, counting down.
GGCCCGACACCGGCACGATGGCCACCACCAGGCCCGACGCCCCTTCGGCGATCAGCGTCTTGAACACTTGGTGGGGATCGAGCCCCAGCGCCGCTGCCGCCTCGGCCCCGTAGGCCTCGGAGCCGTCGGTGTCATAGGTGAGGAGCTCGAATGTCACTCCTGCGTCGCCGAGCGCGTCGACGGCGGGGGTCACTTCGAAGAGGCGGCGTCGGTGGCGGGATGGAGATGGACAACCCGCTGGGGGAAGGGAATCTCGATGCCGGCCTCGTCGAGTGCGGTCTTGAGGCGCCGGCGCAGCTCGCGTGCGGTGGCCCACTGCTCGGCCGGTTCGGTCTTCACCGCCAGCCGGATGCTGATGGCGCTGTCGCCCAGACTCTGGATCCCCCAGACCTCGGGCTCCTCGAGAATGGTGGTGGCTTCGGCCTCTTCGCGCCACAGCTCGTGAGCGGTGGCCGAGATGACGGCCATGGCCTCGTCGAGGTCGGTGTCGTAGCCGACCTCGACGTCGAGCACGGATCGGGCCCAGAGCTGGCTGCTGTTCGAGACCCTCGTGATCTCGCCATTGGGCACGACCCACAGCGAGCCCTCGATGTCTCGGACCCTGGTCGTGCGTAGCGACACCTTCTCGACGGTTCCCGAAGCTTCGCCCAGGTCGACGAAGTCGCCCACTCCGTATTGGTCCTCGAAGACGATGAAGATGCCGGAGAGGAAGTCACGCACCAGCGTCTGCGCGCCGAAGCCCAGGGCCACGCCGGCGATGCCCGCCCCCGCGATGAGCGGCCCGAGGTTGACGTCGAGCTCGCTGAGCACCAGGAGAACCACGGTCGCCCAGATGAAGACGGTGAGGGTGCTGCTCAACACCGATCCCATGGTCACCGCCCGCTGCCGCGACCGCTCGGAGCGGCTCTGGAACTCGCGCATGCGTTCGAGGGCCCGCTCCTCCACCGGGCTGAACATGCCGGTGCGTTTCTCGGCCCGTTCCTCGGCGCTCAGGTGATCCTCGATGAAGCCGTCGACGTACCGGTTGACCCAGCGTCGGGCCATCCGGGCCAGGAACCAGCCGCCGAACACGATGAGCAGGATGCGCAGCGGAGGCCCGGCCAGCCAGTCGATGAACATGGTGGCGCCGTCGCTGTTGGTGAGCTCGTACACCCGTTCACAGAACCCGGACGGGTCATCACCACACGATTCGGCCAGGTCGGCGACGATCACGGCGAACACGAACTAGACGGTACGACCCGAACCCGACTCGACGGTGGATCGTGGTCGCGGAAGGCTGCGGATCGAAGCACTTCGAGGAGGACCCGATGGAAGACCTGACCGGCAAGGTGGCGGTGGTGACCGGGGCGGCCAGTGGCATCGGCTTGGCCCTCACCGAAGCCTTTCTCGGCGCCGGTGGCCGGGTGGTCATGGCCGATGTGGAGGAGGCGGCCCTGGCGGCCCAGGCCGGCCGCCTCGAGGGGGACGGCCACCGGGTACTCGGTGTGCTGTGCGATGTCACCGATCCCGACCAGGTGGCCGACCTGGCCGGCCAGACACTCGATCACTTCGGCTCGGTCGATGTGGTCTGCAACAACGCCGGGGTGGCACCTGGTGGGCCGATGCTCTCCACTTCGCCGGCCGACTGGCGCTGGGTCATCGACGTGAACGTGCTCGGCGTCGCCCACGGGGTCACCACCTTCGGCCCCATCCTGCGAGACGCCGGGTCGGGGCACATCGTCAACACCGCGTCGGAGGCGGGTCTGTGCACCACGGCCATGATGGGCATGTACAACGCTTCCAAACATGCCGTCGTGGGCCTGTCCGAAGCGCTGTACCGCGAGCTGGAGGGAACGGGTGTGGGGGTGTCGGTGCTCTGTCCGGAGTTGGTGAACACCCGGATCTTCGAGTCCGAGCGCAACGCCCCGGCGGGGGTGAGCGGAGAGAACGAGGTCATGCCCCGCCTGCGCGAAGCAATCGGTGCCGTCGGGCTCGATCCGGCCGACGTCGCGGCTCGAGTCCTCGATGCCATCCGCACCGACACCTTCTGGATCCTCACCCACCCGGCCACCTACGACCGGGCTCGTAACCGTTTCCTCGACCTGGAGGAGGGCACCAACCCGCGTGACCCCTATCAGGGCCTGGGCTCGTCCTGACCCCACCGTCGGGCCGATACGGTGACGCTCGTGGACGATGTCGAGCTCCCGACCGGATTCGGTGTCGCGGTCGCCAACGTGGGCATCCGCGACGACAGTGATGACTTCTGTGTGGTGGCCGCCGACCGACCGTGTGCCGCGGCGGCGGTGTTCACCCGGTCGCGGTTCGTCGGATGCAGTGTGGAGATCTCCCGGCGCCACGTCGCCGATGGAGCCCTCCAGGCCGTGGTTGTCATCTCCAAGAACGCCAACGTGGCCACCGGCCAACAGGGCTTCGACAACGCCAACGAGGTGATCGGCGGCGTGGCTGCTGCGCTGCAGATCCCCGAGCAGTCGGTGTTGTTGAGCTCGACCGGTGTCATCGGCCGCCAGTACCCCATGGATCGTGTACGCGAGCACCTCGTGGCCCTGGGCCCGCCCGGCGGTCGCAGTGCGCGGAGTGTGGCGCGGGCCATGATGACCACCGACACCGTGCCCAAGGTCGCCGAGGCCACCGCCGGCCCGGCCCGGGTCGTGGGAGTGGCCAAGGGTGTCGGGATGATCGAACCCAACATGGCCACCATGCTGGCGTTCGTCTTCACCGATGCCGAGATCGAGGCCTCGGCGCTCGACGCCATGTTCCGTCGGGTCGTGGGCCGTTCGTTCAACTGCTTGAGCATCGACACCGACACGTCGACGTCGGACACGGCGGCGGTGCTGGCCAACGGAGCCACCGGGCCGGTACCCGCCGGCGAGCTCGAGTCGGCGCTCGACACGGTCTGCTTGTCGCTCACGCGTCAGCTCGCACGCGACGGTGAGGGTGCCCAGAAGCTCCTGGTTGTCGAGGTGGCCGGGGCGCGCGACCACGACCAGGCCAAACGGGTGGCCAAATCAGTGGTGAACAGCCCCCTGGTGAAAACCGCGGTGCACGGGGCCGACCCCAACTGGGGACGGGTGGTGATGGCGGTGGGCAAGTGCGAGGACGACACCGACATCGATCAGGAGCGGGTGGTGGTGCGCTTCGGCGACCACGAGGTCTACCCGGCCGTCGTCGACGACGAAGGGCTGACCCGTCTCGAATCCCTCATGGCTGCCGACGAGGTCCGAATCGGTGTCGATCTCGGTATCGCTTCGGGCGAGGCCACTGTCTACGGGTGCGATCTCACCGACGGGTACGTTCGCATCAACGCCGACTACACCACCTGACCAGGCGCCGGGTCCTGGTTCCGGAGAAGCCGATGGCGCCGCTTCGGCGGTGAATGCGGCTACTACTGGAGGGCCACGGACTCACCCATGACTGCGACCTCACCCCTCCCCACGCTGTCAGTCGACCGCCGTTCCCAGTGGACGTTCATCGGTATGGCCGGCCGAGCCGTGTTGTCGATGGTCGTGATCCTGGCCGTGGCCCGCTCGCTCGGCACCGAGGGGTACGGCGTGTTCGCCGGCATGGTCGCGTTCGTGACGCTGCTTGCACCCATCAGCACACTCGGAATCGGCGAGACGCTGGTGCAGGAGGTCTCCCGGGATCGCAGTGACTTCGGCCGAGCATGGGGCTCGGTGTTGGTGGCCAACCTCAGCATCGGGGTGGTGCTGTACGTCCTCACCGTGGCGCTGGCCTCGGTGGTCCTGCCCGGCCGCGACATGGTGGCCATCGCCCTGCTCGGCGCCATGGAGTTCGTGTCGGCCGGCCTGCTCCTCAACCACGGTCGGGCGTGCGCGGCCCTCGATCGATTCCCGGCGGTTGCCGCTCATCAGATCGGTGAGGGCCTCGCCCGGGCGGGAGCGGCGCTGATCTTCTGGTACTCGGGCAGCACCGATCTGCGTGTGTTGGCGTTGTTGATGTTCGCCGGTGTGCTGCTGGCTGCCCTGGTGTCGACCGTGTGGCTGGCCGTCTCGGTGGGACGGCCTCAGCTGCGGGGTATCGACATCCGGTCCGAGGGTCGGGCCGGGATCCCGTTCGCCGTCGGGCAGACCTCGGCGGCGGTGCAGGCCAACGTCGACAAGACCATGTTGGTCAGCTTCGAGTTCGACGAGGAAGCCGGCATCTACGCGGCCGGTTATCGCATGATCGCCTACGCCATGATGCCGGTGATGTCGGTCCTGGCCGCCAGCTACCCGGAGTTCTTCCGCCGGGGCAAGGTGGGTTTCGCGTCGGCGATGCAGTACAGCCGCGAGCTGCGACCGCGGGTCATCGGCCTCGGGGTGTTGGCCGGCATCGGAGCGGTGGCGTTGTCGCCCATCGCGGCCTGGATACTGGCCGACCAGTTCGGTGGTGTCGTGCCGGTGGTGGTGGCACTGTCGGTCTATCCCGTGATCAAAGGACTGCAGTTGGTCACGGCAGATGTCCTCACGGGTAGCGGCCACCAGTCCTTCCGAGCTCGGGCTGTGCTCCTCACTGCCGTTCTCAACATCGGGTTGAATCTGGCGCTCATTCCCGACTTCACCTGGAAGGGCGCGGTTGCGGCGACCTACCTGAGCGAGTTGGCATTTCTGGCCATCGTCGTCGTCAAGATTCGGGCCATCTACCGACGCCGCCAGAACGGCGAGCCGGTGGCCTGAGGGTCACGTCGGCGGCGGGGGACAGGCACCGCTGCGTTCGAGCTCTTCGATCTCGGCTGGGGAGCGACCCAACTCGTCGGCCAGGATCTGG
>JBPCTQ010000136.1:0-3931 GCA_051011595.1 Acidimicrobiales bacterium | reverse complement strand
GCCGTGGCCCTCACCACCGTGGGTGCGTGCCAACGCATCTTCGAGATGGCGGTCGACTATGCCAAGGAGCGTCAACAGTTCGATGTTCCCATCGGCTCGTTCCAGGCGGTCAAACACAAGCTGGCCGACATGTATCGAGACGTCGAGCGAGCCCGAGCCCTGGCGTTCTACGCCGCGTTGTGCCTGGCCGAGCGGGATCAGCGGTCGGAACTGGCGGTGTCGATGGCCAAGGCGGCGGCCGGTGAGTGTCAGCAACGCTGTGTGCAGGACGGTCTACAGCTGTTCGGAGGTATCGGTTACACGTGGGAGAACGACCTCCACTTGTTCCTCCGGAAGGCCAAAGTGGGCGAGCTCACCATGGGCAGCGCTTCCCAGCATCGCCAACACGTCGCCCGCCTCACCCTGGCCTGACCCCGCGCAGCCCAGCCGAGCCGAACTGGCGGTACAGCGCGTCATACGTGACGCGTAGGACCGCCAGAACGCCGCGGCAGCCGAACTGGCGGTGGAGCGCGTCATAGGTGACGCGTTGGACCGCCAGAAACGCCAGAGCAGTCAGTCGGCTTGGGTGTAGTTGACGGTGAACAGCTTGCGGCCGGCGGCGCCGTGCCAGCTGCCGTGGATCACCCGGAAGTTCATCACGATCATGTCGCCCGGTTCCACGTCGATGGTGTGCGACGGAAACGCCTCGAGGTCGATGCCGTACAGCTCGGCGGCCTTGGCCGGGGTGTACAGATCACTGCGCATCTGCTGACCGTAGAGGCCCTGGTGGTGGTGGGTGCCGGGTAGCACCCGCAAGGCACCGGTGTCGGCCCGCAGCGAGTCGAGGTAGAAGAAAAGTTTGATGTTCTCCTTCGAGGCATCCGCACCGTAGAGATCGGTGTGCCAGTACACGTCGCAGTTGAACAGGTTGCCGTCGCTTTCGGCGTAGACGAAGTCACCGATGAGCGACCGCACCGCACCGACGGTGCGAGGGTCGTCCTTCAGCCACGAGAGCTCGGGCGACTTGTCGAGGAAACCGGGGATGATCTGGCGGAGGGTGTCGGCGTAGTCGGCGTCGTCGGTCTCGTGGAACTCGTTCTCGGGCGGCAGATAGAACGGCGTGTCCTCGGCCGCGAACACCGCGTCGAAGGCGGCTTCGATGCGGGCGACGTCGGGAGCGAACAGACCGTCGACCTTCAAGAACCCGAACGCCTCGAAGAAGCGGATCTGCTGATCAGTGAGCGTGAAGTCGGTGACGGGGCCCATGCCCGCGCCAGGGTACAACGATCCTCAGTTGGGGCTGAAGACGACCGGCACTCGTGGCGGGCCCCGGAAGGCGTACCCGGCGATGGCCGGCACCGGCTCGGCCGGGTCGAGGCGAAGATCGGGCAGCCGATCGAGCACCGCGTTGATCCCCACCGAGAGTTCCATCCGGGCCAGGTGCATACCCAGACACTGGTGGGCGCCAGTGCCGAACGCCAGGTGCGACGTCGGTTCGCGGTCGAGGTCGAACCGCTCGGCGTGTGGCCACCGCGACGGATCGTGGTCGGCGGCACCGGTGAGAACCGTCACCGAGGCTCCGGCCGGAATCGGGCACCCGCCGATCTCGGTGGCCGCAGTCGTGCGACGGGCCACCATCGTCACCGACGACTCCCAACGCAGCGTCTCCTCGATGAAGGGAGCGACCAGATCGCGGTCGGCGATGACACGATCGCGAAGTTCGGTGTCGCCGGCGAGCAACAACAGACATGATCCCATCACGTTGAAGGTGGTCTCGGCCCCGGCGGGCAGCAACAGGCGGAGAAAGCCGTACAGACGCTCGTCGGACAGGCGCTCGCCGTCGACCTCCGCCTGGACCAGCTCCGACAGCAGGTCACCGCGAGGGTGAGCCCGTCGATCGGCCACCAGCGGTTCGAGGTAGGTGCGCATGGCCTCGCTGGCCGCCATGCCGGCCTCGGGATCGAGAGGCCCGTAGTTGATCTTCTCGGCCCACGCGTGGAACTGATCGTGATCGTCGATGGGTACACCGACGATGCCGCAGATGACCTGCACCGGATACTTGGCCGTGAGCTCGGCGACCAGATCGGCCCGACCGGCGGGCGCCATCTCGTCGAGCAGGGCATTGATGGTGGGTGTGATCAGCTCGTGCTCCCACCGCTCTAGCGCCGACCGGCGAAAGGCATGGGCTACCAGATTGCGGTAACGCCGGTGTTCGTCGCCATCGAGGCCGAGAATGAGCTCGCCCATGAACGGGCCGATACCGTCGGCGTTGATCGAAGCCGAGAAGCCGACACCGTCGCGGAGAATACGGTCGGCCTCGGCGAAGTCGGTGACATGGAAGGCGCGGGCCGATTCGTCCCACGGATTGGGTGGCAGTTCGATGACCCCACCTTGGACCTGCACCTCGAGCCACTGCGCGTAGGGCTGGGCCTCGGGCCAGTGTTCGTACGAAGGTGGCTCGTACCCGTCGAGATCCGCCATGGCTGGACCCTACACCTCCTCCGCCGACAGGCTCAGAGGATGGCGCCGCTGGCCTTCATCTCCGCCAACCGGTCCCAGTCGATGCCGGCCTCGGCGAGCACCAGCTCGGTGTGTTCGCCGTGTTCGGGCGCCCGTTCCACGGTGATGTGGGCTTCGTCGAATTGAGCGGGAGACGCCACCAACTGCACGTCCTGGCCCCCACCCGTAGTCATGGTGGGCAGGTAGCCATTGGCCACCACCTGGGGATCGTCGTAGAGCTCGCCCAGCGTCTGGAACGGTGTCCACACCCCGCTGAACTCGGCCAAGGCAGCCTTCCAGTGGGCCAGATCGTGCTCGCCGAAGATCTCGTCGAGGCGCTCGATGCAGGCCGTGTTGTTCTCGGCGCGCGACGAGCTGTCGGCGAAACGAGGATCGTCGGCCAGGTCGGGGGCCGAGAGACATTCGGCGAACTCGGCCCAGTGTTTGTCGCTCTGGAGCAGGATCAGGCTGATGTACCGGTCGTCGCCCGTGCGGTAGGTGCCCACTCCGGGGTTCGGGCTGAGTTTGCGGTCGCCCGACGGCAGCCGATCGAACCCGAACAGCTTGGAGGCCACCACCATGGGGGAGATCTGCCACATGGCCGTGGCCAGCAATGACACGTCGACCACCGGAGCGTGACCGGTTCGTTCGCGCTGCACCAGCGCCGCGGCGATGGCCCCGGCGGTGGTGAGCCCGCCCATTACATCACCGAAGGCTGGGGTGGGCTGACCTTGGGGCCAGCCGTCTTCGCGTTCGGGCATGGCCGAACCGACACCGCCGCGAGCCCAGAACGAGGCACCGTCGTAGCCCCCCTTCTCGGCGTCGGGGCCCTGCGGGCCTTGACCCGACCCTCGGGCAATGACAATGCCGGGGTTTCGTTTTCGGATGTCGTCGGTGTCGATACCCAGCTTGCGCCGGACCGGTGGCAGGTAGTTGGTCAGGAAGACGTCGGCCGTCTCCACCAGCGTGAGCAACGCCTCGCGCCCATCGGGGTGGGCGATGTCGATGCCGATCGACTTCTTGCCCCGGTTCGGTTGCTCGACCATGAAGTTCACTCCATCGGGGCCACCGGGAAGCAGGCCCGAGGTAATGAGGCCGCGTTGCGGGTCGCCGGTCTCGGGATGTTCGACCTTGAGAACCTCCGCTCCCCAATCGACCAGCACCGAGCCGCCGCTGGGGATGAACATCCAGCTGGCTACTTCGATGACCCGAATTCCATCGAGCGGTCCGCTCATTCGATCTCCTTGGGATTGGTGGTCGCCCGGTCGCGGAGCGAGCTCAGGCCGGCCAGCCGACGGTTTTGGTCTCGGTGAAGATCTCCAGGCCTTCCAGCCCGCACTGGCGCCCGATGCCGGAGTCCTTGTACCCGCCGAAGGGGGCGTCAGCCCCGTACCAGACGCCGCCGTTGATACCCATGGTGCCGGCCCGGATACGGGCGGCAACCGCCTTGGCC
>JBPCTQ010000135.1:0-5361 GCA_051011595.1 Acidimicrobiales bacterium | reverse complement strand
GACCAGACCACCAGCGCGGCCACGGCCACGCCCCACAGGCGCCGGTCCCAGCGGGCCGGAGGTCGACGCGGAGGTGATGGTCGACCCTTCGTGGACGGTGACTGATCGGTCGCCACCGGGGCCACCGTCATCGTGGTCCGTTGGTCTCTACGGCATAGAGCTGGTCGAGCATGTCGGGTGTGACCCCGGCGGCCGGTCGGTCGAACACGATCGACCCCTGATGCAGTCCGACCAGACGGCTGAAGTGGCTGAGCGCCAGCGGGGCGTCGTGGATGCTGGCGAGCAGGGCCCGCTGGGGGTCCGCCTCACACGCCTGCACGATCACGTCGAGCACGGCCTTGGACCGACCCGGGTCGAGACTGCTCACCGGTTCGTCGGCCAGCAACAGGTCGGGTTCCTGGAACAACATGCGGGCGATTGCCACCCGTTGTTGTTGGCCGCCCGAGAGCGTGTCGGTTCGGTCCCAGAGCTTCTCGGTGATGCCGACGTCGTCGAGCACAGCTTCGATCTCATCGCGATCGGACGGTCGCACCAGCGTGCGCAACGCCCGCACCGTGCTCCACCGGCCCAGCCGGCCGGCGGCCACGTTGTGAGCGACTCGCAGCGAACCGACCAGGGCGAAATCCTGGTGCACGGCGCCGATGCGGCGTCGGGTGGGCCGATGGGCCCGATGGTCGAGCTCGCTGGTGTCGACGCCGAACACCTGGGCGGCACCACTCGTGGGATGCACCAGGCCGTTACCCACCCGGAGGATCGTCGACTTGCCGGCCCCAGAGGGGCCCACCAGCGCCACTCGTTCGCCGGGTGAAACCGTGAGGTCGATGTTGTGCACCGCAGGCGCGCCGGAGTCATAGGACACACCGACCTGGTCGAGGGTCAGCAGCGGCGTCGGGGCGGGCGAGCGAACGAGCTACTCCGTGATGAGCCCGGACTCGCGACCCACCGCCTCGATCTGGGCGTAGTTGCCGCTCTCGGTGACGATGAACGTCTCGGCCCCGAAGAACGCCAGGATCTCGGCCTGGTCGGGGTCGGCCGGGTCGAGGCCGACGAGTGCGTCGATGATGGCCTGCTCGATGTCGGCCAGCTCGGGTCGGGCCACCCAGTGGTAGTCGTAGTACTCGGTTGTCTCCCACACGACCTGCACCTTGTCGGTGTCGACCGCTCCCTCTTCGACCCGGGCCTCCCACACCTGACTGTTGAGCGCACCGACCTCGTAGGTACCGGCCTCGACCAGGGCAATGGTGCTGTCGTGGCTGCCCGAGAAGCCCGGTTCACCCTCCAGGTCGTCGAGTGTCACCCCCGCGTCGGCCAGGAACGACTGGGGCATGAGCCGTCCCGACGTGGAGGACTCCGACCCGAAGGTGAGGCTGTGTCCCGCCACCGCGCTGAGACCACTGACATCGTCGAAGGGTTCGACGCCCGTGTCGGTGCCGGCGATGAACACCGAGGTGAACTGTTCGTCGATGTCGCGTTGGGCAATGGCTTCGGCCCCGTCGACCTCGAGGCGGGCCTGCACACCGGTGAGCCCGCCGAACCAGACCAGTTGCAGGTCGCCCACCTTGAACGCGGTGACGGCGGCGTCGTACTCGGTGACCGGCCGGAACTCGACATCGACTCCGAGCTCGGTGGCCAGATAGTCGGCCAACAGGTCGTAGTTCCGAACCAGGATCTCGGGATCCTGATCGGGGATGGCACCGATCACGAGGGTGCCCTCGAACCCGCCGGCTGCGGCCTGGTCGTCGCCATCGGCGCTTCCGTCGGTGCCGCCTTCGTCGGCGCTGGCTTCGTCTGCGCTGGTTTCGTCCCCGCTGGTTTCGTCGGATGCGCCGTCGCTGTCGTCGTCGGATCCGCAGGCGGCGACCACCAGGCCGAACACGCTCAGGATCAGCAAGAAACGAACCAGACGGGAATGACGCACGAGAATCCTCCAGGGAAGTCAGAAGTCGGCCCAGAAGCTAGGTCGACGGGACACACAACCGGTAGCCCGCGCCCATTCATTCCCGCCCGATTGTCCGGTTGCCGGATGTACTGCTGGAGAAGCCGGTCAGGGCCCGAGGACACCCGATCCCGGGCGGTCAGCCGGCCGAGGCCAGGCCTTTGGTCCAGGCATCGAACAGGGCGGCGTAGGCACCACCCGCGGCCACCAGCTCGTCGTGGGTGCCCAACTCGGCCACCCGGCCATCGTCGACGACGGCCACTCGGTCGCACCGTTCGCTGGTCGACAGGCGGTGGGCAATGGCGATGACCGTGCGCGACTGCATCAACGTCTCCATGGCGGTCTCCACGGCCGCCTCTGTGCCGGGATCGACCGAAGAGGTGGCTTCGTCGAGGATCAACACGCTGGGGTCGACGAGCGCAGCCCGGGCCAGAGAGACCAGTTGCTTCTCGCCGGCCGACAGTCGGCTGCCCCGTTCGCGAACCTCGGTGGCCAGTCCGTCGGGTAGCTGGGCGAACCGGTCGAGCACACCGATGCGGCGCAGCGCACCCTCCACCTCGGCATCGGTTGCCGTTGGCCGGGCCACCCGGATGTTGTCGGCCACCGTGCCGGTGAACAGATACCCCTCCTGGGGCACGACCACGATCTGGTGGCGTAGCGAGTCGAGGTCGACCGTCCGGAGGTCGATGCCGTCGATGCGGATCGAACCGGCGGTGGGGTCGTAGAACCGAGCGACCAGCTTGGCCACGGTGGACTTGCCGGCTCCGGTCGGACCGACCAGGGCCACCCGCTCACCGGCGCCGATGGACAGGTCGACATTACGCAGGACCGGGTCGCCCTCGGCGTACGCGAACGAGACGTCGTCGAGCTCGATGGCGCCGCCGATGGGCAGGGTCACGGCGTCGGCCGGGGCCGTGATGGCGACCGGTTCGTCGGTGAGTTCGTACAACTTGTTCAAGGCCGCAGTCGACGACTGCACCATGTTGAACAGCTGGCTCAGCTGCTGCACCGGCTCGAACAGGCTCGACACCAACAAGATGAACGCCACCACCGTTCCGAGCGAGAGCTGTCCGTCGCTGACCATCCATCCCCCGACACCGATGGCGATGGCGGTGGTGGCGGCGCCGGCGAACTCGACGATGGGCAGGTACCAGCACTGAACGCGGACCGACTCCATGTGAGTCCGGTACAGCTCATCGTTGGTTTCGGCGAAACGACGCGCTTCCACATCCTCTCGAGCGAAGGCCTGCACCACCCGTACACCACTGATGCCTTCTTGGAGGGTGGAGAGGGTGTTGCCGATGTGATCGCGCACCGCCAGGTAGGCCCGGTTGGAGTCACGGTGGAACTTGACGCTGGCGGCGGCCACGAAGGGCACCGTGACCAGGCACACCAACATGAGCTTCCACGACAAGATGGTGAGCACGGTGGCCGTTCCCAGCAGCAACAAGCTGGCGCTGGTGAACATCAACAGACCGAACTGCACCAGTTCCTGGAGCGAGTCGATGTCGGAGGTCATACGCGAGATCAGCACCCCGGCCTTCTCGCGGTCGTAGAACTCCATCGATTGGCCCAACAGCCGGCCGAACACACCGTTGCGGAGATCGCGCAAGAAGTTCTCGCCCACGCGGGCCAGGGTCAAGATGGCCTGGCGGAAGGTGATGTAGGCCACCACGGCCACCACGATGTAGGCCACGATGGACACGTTCAGGGCGGCGGCGTCGTTCTTCTCGAGCCCTTCATCGATGGCCCGCCGCACCAGCAGCGGCCCGGCCAGCATGGTGCCGGTCCACACCACCAGCAGGGCCATGGCGGTGTACACCCCGCGCCGGTACGGCCGCACCAGACTTGCCGTGCGATGCAGCACCCGGCGGGTGGCGACCAGATCGAGCTTGTCGTCCTCGTCGGTGCCGTGCACCATCATCCAACCCATCAGCGATCGTCCGCCTCGTCGGCCGCCAGCACGGCGCGGTAGCGCTCGTCGGTGGCCAACAGGTGTTGATGGGTGCCTTCCGCGATGACCCGTCCCTCGGCGAGGAACACCACCCGGTCGGCCAGGGCGATGGTGGCCGGCCGATGAGCGATCACGATTGTGGTTCGTCGGTCCATCACCTCACCCAGGGCGTCGCGGATCTCGTGCTCCTTGGTGGGGTCGACGGCCGACGTTGCGTCGTCGAGGATGAGCACGCGGGGGTCGGCCAGGATGGCTCGGGCGATCGCCAGGCGTTGCCGCTGTCCGCCCGAGAGCGAAAACCCTCGCTCGCCGAGCTCGGTGTCGTAGCCCTCGGGCAGGGCCTCGACGAACTCGTGGGCGCCGGCCAGCCGAGCCGCCCGCACGACCGACTCGAACGATGCCTCCGGGTCGGCGAAGGCGATGTTGTCGCGGACCGACGCACTGAACAGGAACGTCTCCTCGAACACGATGCCCACCGCCCGGCGCAGCTCCTGGCGACGCACCGAGCGCACGTCGACGCCATCGAGAAGCACCGCACCGGCGTCGACCTCGTAGAACCGGGGAAGGAGCCGGGCCACCGTGCTCTTCCCCGATCCGGTGGGGCCGACCAGCGCCACCGACTCGCCCGCTTCGATGGTGAGCGACAGGCCTTCGAGCACACCGGCGCCGGTGCCGGCGTGATAGGCGAAGTCGACACCGCGGAACTCGACCCGTCCCGGCTGCGCCTTGTGCGGCAACCTCACCGGGTCGGTGGGGTCGGCGATCTTGGGCGCGGTGGCGAGTACCTCGTCGATGCGCTCTCCGGCGGCGGCCGCCCGCTGGCCGTTGGCCACCACCATGCCGAGCATTCGCAGCGGCTGCACGAGCATCAGTACGTAGATGTTGAAGCTGACCAGCTCGCCCACGGTCATCTGGTCGTTCAGCACGAGGTGGCCGCCGTAGCCGAGCACCGTGATGAGGCCGATGTTGGGGAGGAGCTCCATGCCGGGCAGGTAGGTGGCTCGGGTGCGGCTGGCCCGCATGGACTCGCGGAACACATCGTCGGCCTCGACCGCCAGCTTGTCGGCCTGCACCGGCTCTGACCCGAAACCCTTCACCACCCGTATGCCGGCCACCGTCTCTTCCACCACCGACGCCAGCTGGGCCGACTCCTGCTGGATACCCAGCACCGCAGGGTGGAGCCGGGATGCGAAGCGTTTCCCCAGCACGTTGACCAGCGGCAGGGTGATGAGCGCCAGCAAGGCCAACGTGGGCTGGAGGATCAGCATGATGATCGACACCGACGCCACGATCAGCAGGTTGCCGGTGGTGAGCGGCACCAGGGTGATGACGTTCTGGAAGTGCTGGAGATCGGTGTTGCCCCGGCTCATCAACTCGCCGGTGGCGGTGGCGTCGTGGAACGAGAAGTGGAGGCGCTGGATGTGGGCGAAGATGCGGTCGCGGAGACGAGCTTCGATGAGTCGGGCGTTGC
>JBPCTQ010000134.1:0-3550 GCA_051011595.1 Acidimicrobiales bacterium | reverse complement strand
AGGTGATGTCGCGCACCAAGTCGTCTTCAGCGTCGCAGTCATCGAGCACCACCAAACGACGACCGGCCGCAGACAGAGCCGCCTCCAACAGTTAGGTGTTCATCCGTGTTGCGCGGCGCTTTCGTTGACGATGATGGCGTGATCGTTGTTGACGATGATCTTGTGATGGCGACGGCCCCGCTCGTTGTGGTGAGCGGGGCCGTTGTGGGCGTGGTGAGGGGGTGCCCGGCAGGCTGATGTGGTCTTGGTCGGGTTGACGTCGAGTCGGGTTCAGTCCGCGGCAGTTTCGGAAATAGCGATGCGGGCCGCTTTCTCGTCGACGATGGCGTGATCGGCGGCGAAGGCGGCGGTCAGTGCGTGCAGGGCCAGGTTGTTGATGGCGCGGGGGTGACCGCGCGAGGCATGGTGGATCAACTCGATCGCGTCCTGGGAGAACAGGGTGTCGGTCCGGCCCGCGATTTTGCAGTGATGGCCGATGTAGTCGGCGGTGTCGGTGCTGCCCATCCCGGCGATGGTGTAGCGGACCGCGATGCGCTGATCGAGTGCGGCCAGCACGCCGAGTCGGAGTCGGTGGCGCAGGCTGGGTTGGCCGACCAAGATGACCGCGAACGGGGAACCGGAGTCCATGTCGTGGTTGGTCAGCAGCCGGATCGCTTCGAGTTGGTGGTTGTCTAGGAGGTGGGCCTCGTCGATGACCAGCACGGGGCTGCGGCCGCGTTCGGCGTGTTCATCTGCGAGTGTTTCGGCGGCTTGGGGTGCCAGGGTGGCGGTGTGAAACGCCGGGGTGTGTCCGAGGGTGGCCACGATGTGGGTGAGCATCCCGCGCACCCCGATCGTCGGGTTGGCCAGGTAGATGAACACGTGCCGGGATGGGTCCAAGGTGGTGGTGGCTGCTCGAACGGCCACGGTCTTTCCGGCACCGACCTCACCGGTGATCACCCCGATCGCATGCTGGTCCACACACCAGCTGATGCGGGCGACCGCTTCCCCGTGGCCGGCGTGACGGTGCAGCATGGTCGGTGCCAGGTCTCTGCCGAAGGGCATCTGGGTGAACCCCCAATGTGACTGCAGGCGTTGAATACTCATGCCGACACTTCACCGTCGTGGTCAATGTCGCCGCTGGGTGTGAGGTCGTCGATGGATAGCTGACTGGGAATCTGGCCGTCGCTGTAGATCGCGTTAAAGCCGATGCGTTCCTCGCGACGCAGCTGGTCGTGGTGGGCATCGGCGGTCAGGGTCAGGTAGTCGATCTCGGTGGCCGGCGGCGGCTCGGGCTGCGGTATTTCCGGCCTGGCTTTCGGGTGGCAGTGACGAGAGATGTTGTGAGGCAGGGCTTTGCCGAACGATTTGTCGCGGTAGCGAACCTCGACGGTTTCCAGTTCGAACGGGCTGAACACCAGCTCTACTTTGTGTCCGACCAGGGCGGCATCGACCTGGTAGGTGTTGGCGTGCAGCGACACGGTGGCGGTCTTGGTCACCACCCGGTACTCCGACCACAAGAACGCCTCAGTGAGGTCGCCGGCGGCCGGTATGGCCGGGGTGCGGCTCACCCGATCCCAGCCCGCCGCCCAGCGATCCAGCGGGGGCTGGCCGGTCTCGGTATGGACGCGGCGGTGGTATTCGGTTTCGGCCCACGCCATAAACAGTCGGTTGAGCTCCAACAAGGCACCTGTGTGATCGACCCCGGCGGCAACAAGATCCTCGCTGGTGGTGTCGGCGACCTCCACCAGAAACTGTTCGCGCACGGTCCGAAAGAACCGTTCGATCTTGCCCCGACCCTGCGGGCGGCCAGGTGCCGAATGCACCAGCCGTATCCCGAGTTTGGCGCAGGCCCGCAGCAGCCACGCATCCACAAACGCACTGCCATTATCGACGTAAATGCCGGCCGGGACCCCGCGGGCGGCCAGGGCGGGTCGCAGTGCGGCGGCCAGGCGCACGGTATCTTCAGCGAACCCGAACCGGTAGCCGACCAACAGTCGAGAGTGATCGTCGATGAAGGCGAACAGGTAGGTTTTGCGGTCCCCGACCCGCGGGCCGTGCAGGGCATCACCGCACCACAGCTCGTTGGGGTCGGTGGCCTCGAACCGGCCGAATACCACCGGGGCCTCACCGGCAGCCGGCCCCATCAGCTCGCACCGGTGGAAATGGCGCAGCAGGGTCGACTCCGAAGGCGCCCACCCGGTCGCGGTGCGCAAGATCCGGACCACTTGGGTCACCGTGCGGTCTGGGTTCTCCCGCTTGAGTGAGGCCGCCAAGTCAAGCACGGCCGCGTCGGTGCGCGCCGACAGCATCCGCGGGCTGGGCACCAAGGCCTCGAATCCGCCAGCCCGGTAGCGTCGTATCCAGCGGTCCAGCGTTTCTCGCGAGATCCGTACCGTGTTGCCGAACGGGTCGGTATGGGCCTCGGCGGCGATTGCGCGCACCAGCTTGCCGCGCTGCTTGGTCGACAACTCCGCATCCAGGGCCGCACAGATCAGCTGATAACGGAACAGTCCGACCGTCTGAGCCCGCTCGCGGCGCTTGTGATCCTCCAACGACATCGTCTTGGTTCTCCTTTTCACTCCAGGCCCGCCCGCAACCGTTCTGGGCGGGCACCTTGGTGAGGATCACCGATAACGGCGCCACACATCAGGGGCGATTCGTGTTGCACAGCCTCAGCACCGCGGTGGCGACCATCCCGGGGCCAGCAACCGCCCACCGCTGGTCGCGACCGCCACCTGCACAACCGTCACCATGCCGTCAACCCCGGCGGCACCGAAACGAGACGTGATCGCCGCGGTAGCGGTCGCCGCCGCGGCCAGCACGTCGCCCCAGGCGCACCCCGCCGCGTCGAGAATCGCCACGTCCACTCCAGCGGTGACTGCCACCTGAAGAAACCAGGCCCGAAGCGCTTCTAGCCGCGACCCCGCCCGGCGCAGCCAGCCCCGCACCGTCGCCGCCGGAATACCCAGCCGCACGCCGATCCGGCGATGCCCGAACCCCCCGGCGCGGGCGGTCAACACCGCCCAGATCCGTTTTGCCGCATACGCCCTGCGTAACAACACCGTCACCGGCAACAACACGTGGGTGACCGCACACGCTCGACACCGCGCCCGCCGCGGCCGAACCGGATCGCTCAATCCCTCGATCTGGCGGACCCGGGCATACCCCCAACCGCCCAGCACACCATCCTGGCACGTCGGGCAGCCGATCTCGCCGGCCCAAAGCCGGGATTCGACGCGGACCCGATCAACCTCTACCGTCACCATCAGTGCCTCCGAGCACTACAGCGCGGCACCCCGCAGTCCGGCTAAAGACTTCAGCGGGGTGTCGCGCACCCACCAATACGTCGTCACACCGATGGTGCACACGAACACAACCAACCCGAAAACCCGACCGGCCCACCCATCGTCAAACCCGGTGACGAATCCCCACCCCGTGGTCGTCATCCAGCTAGACGGTCAACATTTGGCCGCGCCCAACGTCGCCGCTGGTGCGGTCGTGGCCGCTGTGTGCGTGTTGGTGACACCGGGTGGGCCGAGCCGTTGGCGCGCCCGCCACGCCTTCGTGT
>JBPCTQ010000133.1:0-4271 GCA_051011595.1 Acidimicrobiales bacterium | reverse complement strand
GGCAAGTGGCACCTCGCGGTGTCGGCCGAGGCCTCAGCAGCAGGCCCGTACGACACGTGGCCGCTCGGTCGCGGGTTCGAGCGGTTCTACGGGTTCCTGCCCGGCGAAACCGACCAGTGGTATCCCGACCTCACCTACGACAACCACTCGGTGGCTCCTCCCGACACCCCCGAGAACGGGTACCACTTGTCGAAGGACATCGCCGACAAGGCCATCGAGTTCATCGGTGACGCCAAGGTCAACGCTCCCGACAAACCGTTCTTCCTCTATTACGCACCCGGCTGCGGCCACGCTCCCCACCACATCTTCAAGGAAGAAGCCGACGCCTACGACGGCGTGTTCGACATGGGGTGGGACGAGTACCGCGAGGTTGTGTTCGAGAAGCAGAAGGAGCTCGGCTTCTTCGCCGCGGACACCGAGCTGTCCGACCACGACCCCGACGTCCAGGAGTGGGACAGCCTGTCCGACGACGAGAAGAAGTTGTACACCCGGATGATGGAGGTCTACGCCGGATTCCACACCTACACCGATCGCCATTTCGGACGGCTGCTCGACTTCCTCGAGCAGGTCGACGAGCTCGACAACACGATCATCATGTTCATCTCCGACAACGGGGCCAGTCCCGAGGGGGGCGACGTCGGCAGCCTCAACGAGTACGACTTCTTCAACTTCCTGGGCGAAGACCTGGAGAACAACCTGGCCAGCCTCGACGACCTGGGCAGCCCTGAGTCGTACAACCACTACGCCTTCGGCTGGGCCCACGCCGGCAACACACCCTTCCGGCGGTGGAAGAAGGAAACCTTCCGTGGCGGCACCACCGATCCGTTCATCATCTCGTGGCCGGAGAAGTTCGCCGGCAACGGCGGGCTGCGCCACCAGTACGGTCACGCCATTGACATGGTCCCGACCGTGCTCGACATGCTCGGAATCGACGCACCCGACACGATCAAGGGTGTGGACCAGCTCGAGATGGACGGGGTCAGTTTGGCCCACACGGTCTCCGACCCCGACGGGCCCGATGTCCACACGGTCCAGTACTTCGAGATGTTCGGGTGTCGATCGATCTATCACGACGGCTGGCGGGCCGAGAATGGTTGGCCCGGCCCGACCTGGACCGAAGGCGCCAAGTACGGCAAGAAGCAACAGGACCCGATCCACCAGGACGACCTCGACGCCCTCGAGCAGCGCTGGCAGCTCTTCGATCTCCGAACCGACCCCGCCGAGCGCCACGACGTGGCGGCCGACCACCCGGACAAGTTGAACGAGCTCGTCGAGCTGTGGTGGAAGGAGGCCGAAGCGAACCACGTGCTCCCGATCCAGGGCACCATGGGCCAGCGGCTCCAGTTCCCCAAACCGACGGTCGCCGCACCCCGCGACAGGTATGTGTATTTCCCGGGTGCGCCGGTACCGCTGCTCGTGCAGCCACAGGCCTACAACCGCTCTCACACCATCACCGCCGACATCCACGTGCCTGACGGCGGCGTCGAGGGCGTGATCTACGCCTCGGGAGCCCACACCGGTGGGTACACGCTGTTCGTCAAGGACAGAAAGCTGCACTTCGCCTACAACTATCTCGCCCGGAAGATGTTCCGAATCGACGACCCCAACGAATTGCCCACCGGTGACGTCACGGTCCTGTACGAGTTCGAGGTCACCGGTGACCCCGAATTGCGCTCGGGTAAGGGGGCACCCGGCACCGGGAAGTTGATCGTCGACGGCACCGAGGTCGGTTCGGTCGACATGGACGTGACGGTGCCGTTCCTGTTCTCGGCCGAAGGACTGAGCATCGGGTCCGACTACGGCGACAGCGTCGACCACGACAACTACCGCACCACCTTCGACTTCACCGGCACCATCAAACAGGTGACCTTCGACCTGTCGGGCGAGGCGATCCACGACGCCGAAGCCGAGACCCGACGGGGAATGTCACAGCAGTAGACCGGCCAGGCCGGCATCGAGATGGAGGAAAGAGTCGTAGACGCGGATCGTGAGTCCTCCGAGCCACGGCGCCACGGTGGAATCCAGGTCTTCTCCGCGCCGTCGGACGGGCCTCGGGTTCGGTGGAAGACCGATCTGATCGCGGCGGGTCTCAACGCCGGGCTCCTGGCCGTCCTGATCATCGTCGCCGGCGAGGGCTCCACGCTCGACCGCACCACTCTCGAGTTCGTCGGCGAGCTGCCGTCGTGGCTGCTGTGGCTCGGACAGGCGGTGTACGTCGTTGGCGTGACCTACGCGTTCGTGCTGCTCATCGGCGTCGGGGTCCTGGCGCGCGATCGCTTGGAGTTGCTGCGAGACATGCTCCTCGCCGCCCTCTTGGCGGTGGTTTCGGTATTTCTGCTCAGCCGTTTCATCGACGGGCGTTGGCCTGAGTTCGCGTTCTTCGAGCTCGACAGCACTGCGGAGACCTTCCCGGCGATCTTCATCACGACCGGCACCGCCATTCAGGCGGCCGCCTCGCCCCACCTGACCGCACCGATGCGCAAGATCGGCTGGACATTCATCCTGGCCGCCTCCGCGTCTGCGGTGCTGGGCGGGGTCACAACGGTCAGCGATGCCGTCGGCGGCCTGCTGGTGGGGCTGATTGCGGCCGCTCTCATCCGCTACCTCCTGGGGACCACGGCGGGGCTGCCGTCGACCAACCGCATTCGTGAGGGCCTTCTCGATCTCGGTCTGGCGGTCGACGACCTGCGCTACGCCCCTGAGCAGGCCGGCGCCGCGCTCAACGTCTTCGGAACGTCAGCCGACGGCGAGCCCTTGTTCGTGAGTGTGCTCGGTCGGGACTCGTGGACGACCCGGCGGTGGACCCGGCTGTGGCGCTTCGCGTGGTACCACGATGAGGGCGCCCAGCACGGGTCGAACCGTCGCCAGGAGATCGAGCACGAGGCGCTCGCGCTGCTGCTGGCCGGCCGGGCGGGAGTGGCCGTACCCGACCTGGTGACGGTCGGCATGTCCGCACGCGACGACGCCTTGCTCGTGACCACGAGGCTCGATCACACACTGGTGGACCTCGGTGCGTCGGAGGCCGACGACGAGCTGCTCGATGCCATCTGGCGCGAGCTCGGAGTGATGCACCATGCAGGTTTGAGCCATGGTGCGATCGACGGTCGCGACGTGTGGTTCGACACCGACGGCCGCCCGGCCTTCATGAGCTTCTCCGATGCGGCGATCAACGCCACCGACGAGCAGCAGCGCGAGGACGTCGCTGCCCTGCTCGTGGCGACGACCCTCGTCGTCGGGGCCGATCGGGCAATCGAAGGGGCCCGCCGGGCCCGGGGCGACGACGCGCTCGAGGCGACGCTGCCGGTGCTGCAGACCGCGGCGCTCAGCAACACCGCCCGGCGCGACGCTCGCCACGGCAAGCTCAAGATCGGCGATCTGCGTAAGCAGACAGCGGCCGCTCTCGACGCCGACCTACCTCCGGTCGAGCAGCTCACCCGGGTCACGTGGCAGAGCGTACTGATGGTCGTGTTCATAGGCTTCGCCGCTTCGACGCTGATCAGCGGGCTGGCCGAAGTCGGCTTCGACACGATCGCCGACACCCTCGCCGACGCCCGATGGGCGCTGGTGCTCATCGCCCTCGTGCTGGCCAACGCCACCAACTACACCGACGCAATCAGCGTGGCGGCCGTGGCGCCCAAACCGGTGCCCGTCGGAGTGACCACGGTCGAGCAGTTCGCCATCGGCTTCGTCAACATCGCCGTCCCATCGGCGGCCGGGCGGGTAGCCACCAACGCTCGCTACTTCCAGAAGTTCGGCATCAGCGCGGTGACGGCCACCACCACCGGAGCGATCACCGGCTTCATCGGCTTCATCGCGCAGACGATCCTGATAGTGATCACCATCCTCGCCGGCAAGGGCAGCATCGACCTGTCGCAGCTGGAGGGCGGTGGTGGGGTCATCCGCCTGTTCGCGGCGGCCATCGCGATCTTCGTCGTCGCCGTGATCGTTGTGGCGGCCGTGCCCTCGTTGCGACACTGGGCGTGGCACAAAATCGAGAAGCCGATGGCCCAGATCAGCGAGGCCTTCGCCATGGTCCGCGACCCCAGGACGGCGGTCCGCACCCTCGTCGGCGCGCTCGGAACCGAGCTGCTCTTCGGCGCCGGTCTCGCCATGTGCGTGCTCGCCGTCGGCGGGTCGGTCAGCTTCGGCGAGGCCATCTTCATCAACGTCACCGTGTCGCTGTTCGCCGGCCTGATGCCGGTGCCGGGCGGTGTCGGCGTCAGCGAGGCCGGCCTCTCGGCGGGGCTGACCGCGGTGGGAGTTCCCGGCGA
>JBPCTQ010000132.1:0-5965 GCA_051011595.1 Acidimicrobiales bacterium | reverse complement strand
ACTCGACCAAACAGATCTCCACCGCCCTGTTGCTGCGGCGACTCCGTGTCGACCTGCGCATCGTTCATCTGGTTCGTGACAGCCGGGGGGTGGCCTTTTCGTGGACCAAGGAGAAGCGCAAGGTCGAAGTGGTCGACGACGAGGCCATGATGAACCGCTACCCACCAGCGCTGATGGGCTGGCGTTGGCTGTCGTGGAATCTGGTCTTCGCCTCGTTCCGACTGCTCGGTGTTCCGGTGCTCACCGTGCGCTACGAGGACCTCATCGACGAACCCGACACCACCTTGCGGCGAGTGCTCGACTTCGCCGACGTCGAACCGGGCTCGCTCGAGTTCATCAGCGGATCGGCCATCGACCTCCAGCCCGTCCACTCGGTGGCCGGGAACCCCTCACGATTCGACAAGGGTGAGGTGGCCCTTCGCCGCGACGAGGCCTGGCGTGACGAGATGCCGGCTCCCGCGCGGCGCTGGGTGACGGCGCTCACCATGCCACTACTGGTCCGCTATCGGTATCTTCGAGGATCACGATGAGCGCCGCGGCCGTTCCTCACCATTCCCTCGTGGATCAACGCGCCCCGGTCACCGTGGTGGTGGCCACCCGCGATCGCCCCGAGCTGCTGCGCAAGACCCTCGACTCGGTGGCGGCCCAGGACTACCTCGGTGTCGTCGAGACCGTGGTGGTCTACGACCGCAGTGAACCCGACGAGACCCTGGCCGTTCACGGTGGTGATCGGCCGGTCCGGGTTATCACCAATACTCGGCGTCCCGGCCTGCAGGGGGCCCGCAACACGGGTATGGAGGCAACCGACGGTGCGCTCATCGCGTTTTGCGACGACGACGACATCTGGCGCCCCGGCAAACTCTCGGCCCAGGTCGATCTGCTCGACGCCCATCCCGGCATCGACTTCGCCACCACCGGAATCGAGATCCGCTACGGCGACATCCGACGTCCGCGCCCGGCCGGACACCGTCGGGTGGAGCGCTCGGACCTGCTGCGATCGCGGACCATCGAGGCGAGCCATCCGAGCACCTTCTTGTTCCGTCGCGGGCTGCTCGATCGTATGGGGCTCATCGACGAAGACGTCCCCGGGGGATACGGCGAGGACTACGAGTTCCTGCTGCGGGCCACTCGCTACACCGACGTGATCGCGGTCAACGATCCCGAGGTCGAGATCCTGTGGCACCAGCAGTCCTTCTACGTCGAGCGCTGGCAGATGCGCATCGACGGGCTGTCGTATGTGCTCGACCAGCATCCCGACATCGCCGATGACCGCCGGGGCCTGGCCCGCATCCGCGGTCAGATCGCCTTTGCCCGGGCCGCGCTGGGCGACTACTCCCAGGCCCGCAAGGAGGCGGTGTCCACCCTGCGGTTGGCCCCGACCGAACACCGGGCCTGGCTGTCGCTGTTGATCGCCACCCGGTTGGTGAGTGCCGACCGAGTGGTGCAGTGGGTGCAGAAGACGGGGCGCAGTATCTGATGTTGACGGTCGCCGAGTCCCGGGCCCGTCGCCGGGCGGCGCGCCAACAACACTGGTGGCGGCGGCCGTCCACACCCATCGCGGCCATTCTGCTGGGGTATCCGATCTGGGCGCTGCTCGGCTTCGGCCAGGCCATCTGGGTGATCATGGCCATCCCGATGGGCGTACGCCTGCTCGGCGCCCGCCGGGTTCGCATTCCCCGTGGTTTCGGCATCTGGGTGGGATTCGTGGTCTGGGCCGCCGTCACCGCCGTGCAGCTGACCGACCGGCCCGGTTCGCTCATCGGCGCCGGGTATCGGGTGGCCGCATACGCCGCGGCCGGGATCCTGCTGCTCTACGTGTTCAACCTCTCCGAACGCCAGTTTCCCACCGAGAAGGTGGTGCGTTGGGTGGCGGTGCCCCTCGCCGTCCTCACGTTGGGCGGCATGGCGGGCATGCTCATCGGCGAAAGCGATCTCTTCAGCCTGCCGATGGCGGTGCTGCCGGGTGCGGCGGGATCGAGCGCCTTCCTCACCGACCTGCTCACACCGCGCTTCGCCCAGGTGCAATCGTTCCTCGGGTTCGACCTGCCCCGGCCCGCGTTCCCCTTCCGTTTCACCAACCAGTGGGGGTCGGTGATGGCGGCCCTCATCCCGTTCACCATCGCCGGCATCGGGTACCACCGTGTCGAGCACCGGGTGCTGGTTCGGGCCCTGCTGGTGATCTCGCTGGTGCCCATCGTGGTGTCGGTCAACCGCGGTCTCTGGATGAGCTTGGCTGCCACCTTCTTGTATGTGGCCGTGCGCCGCGTAGGGGCGGGGCGAGTCCTGCCCACCCTGCGACTGCTGCTCGGTGTGGTGGTGGTCATCTTGTTCGTCACCCTCACACCTCTGGGTGATCTCATCGCCGACCGGGCCGAGTCCGATCACTCCAACCGGTCGCGTAGCACGTTGTACTCGCTCACCCTCGACCAGGTGCAGGACTCTCCGCTGGTCGGTTTCGGTGCTCCCCGGCCCGACGAGGACAACCCCAACCTGCCTCCGGTCGGCACCCACGGACAGGTGTGGACGGTGCTCTTCAGCCATGGTTGGCCGGGGGTGGTGTTGTTCGTCTCGTTCCTCGTGGTGCTGGCCTGGCGAACGGGCGACCATCTCGATGATGTCCACCTTTGGCTGCATGCCGTAACCGCTGGTCTGCTCGTTCAGATGTGGTTCTACAACCTGTTCCCGGGTGCGTTGGCCTACGGGTTCCTGGCCGCCGCGCTCTTGTTGCGACGCGGGCGCGAACCCGTGCCGCCGCGGCCGCCGCTCCCCGCGGTGATCGGATCATGACCCTCAGCTGGTGGAACCGGGTGATGGCCCCGGAGGGCACGGTCGGTCGTGGTGTCGGAGCCGAAGACGATGAGGTCTACGTTGCTCTGCCTGGTCCGAAGTCGCCGTCGATCCTGGCCGACGCGGCCAGTTCGGCAGCCGTGCGTGGGGCGCTGGTGCGTCCGGCGGCCGGCATGGCTCGACGAGAGGCGCTCATGCGCTCTGCGGCGGCTCGGGCCGCGGCCAACGACCGCCTTCGGCGGCGTCTGCCCAACCTGGTCCATGTGTCGGCCGGTGCGGGCAGCACCCTGCGCGCCGAGCTCGGGAAGCGACTCGGCCACGACGTCCGGCTGTGGGCCACCGCCGGCCCCGTCCGCCCCAATCGCAAACCGGTGGTTCGGGTGCTCGACACCGACGACCGCATCGTGGCCTTCGCCAAGGTCGGATGGGATCGGGCCACCGCGGATCTGGTCGGCACCGAGGCCGACGCCCTGGGGTCGCTCCGGGAGCGCCCCTGCCGGGGCCTCATCGTGCCCGATGTGATCGACTTCTTCAGTTGGTCGGGCCTGTCGATCCTGATGACTCGGCCGCTCCCCATCGATGACGCCCCGGCGGCCGAAGCCGACGCCGAGGTGGCGGCGCTGGGTCGTCTGGTGGCTTACGGCGGTCGATCACGCGAGGCGCTGGCGGCGTCGGACTACTGGCAATCGCTCCGTGGCCGTCTGGGCCGGCTCGACCATCTGGCCGAGGCCGAGGAACGGCAGTCAGGTGAACACCTGGTCGACTTCGGCGGCTACCACGGCGACTGGTCACCGTGGAACATCCGCCGAACGGTCAGTGACCTCGGCCTGTACGTGTGGGACTGGGAACGGTCTCGGACCGATGGCCCCATCGGTGTCGACGTGGCCCACTACGTGATGCAGGTGGGCCGCTTCGTCGACGGCCAGACCGTGGCTGCGGCCGCGGCGCGGGCTCAGGATGCCCTGGTCGAGCACCTTGGCAGCTTCGAGGTCGACCCCGGCGGGGCTGCTCTTCTGGTTCGTATCGAGCTGCTCGAGACCGTGGCTCGTATGGTCGAATCGGGCCTGGCCGATGAGCTGGTCGACCGGCGCGACGAGATCGTCTCGGTGCTCGAGTCGATGCGCCCGGCCGGAGCACCGACGTGAGCGGTCGATCGGCGTTGGGGCGGGTGTCCCTGCCTCGTCCGGTGCGGCGTGGGGTCCGCAACTTCACCACCGCGATGCGCAGGCCCACGGCTCGGATGCGGGTTCTGCCCACGTTCCTCATCATCGGCGCGCAACGATCGGGTACGACGTCGCTGTTCTATTACCTGGAGCGCCATGCCCAGGTGTTCGGCCCTGTCCGGAACAAGGGGGTGCACTACTTCGACACCGACTTCGATCGGTCCGACGCGTGGTATCGCAGTCACTTCCCTCGGCGGGCCCTGCTGGAACGGTCGGAGCTGCCCTACGCGGTGGGGGAGGCCAGCCCGTACTACCTCTTTCATCCCGAGATTCCGGGTCGGGTGTCGGCGTTGATGCCGGCCGTTCAGGCCATTGCCATTCTGCGGGATCCGGTGGAGCGCACCATCTCCCACCATCATCACGAACTGGCTCGGGGCAACGAGCACCTCCCCCTCGACAAGGCGTTGGCGGCCGAGCAGGAGCGCCTGGCCGGTGAGGCCGAGCGGCTGGCGGCCGAACCCACGTACGTGAGTACCGCGCACATGCACCACAGCTACGTGGCTCGTAGCCAGTACGCGCCCCAGATCGAGCGGTGGCTGGAGCATGTGGCCCCGGCCCAGTTGTTGTTGTTGCGAACCGAGGATCTGCAGTCCGAACCGGAGCAGACACTGCGCCGGGTGACCGACTTCCTCGGTGTCGACCCGCCGCCGACCGCCGACTACCCCAAATACAACGAACGCAGCTACGAGGACGTCGATCCCGAGCTGGTCGACGAGCTGCGGAAGGGGTTCGCCGCCAGCGAAGCCCGCGTCGCCGAACTCATCGAACTGACCGACGCCGCCCGCGCCACCCCCTAGCCGGCGCGTTCTGGCGGTCCAGCGCGTCATAGGTGGCGCGCTCCACCGCCAGTTCGGTCGTCGGCGCGTTCTGGCGGTCCAGCGCGTCATAGGTGGCGCGTTCCACCGCCAGTTCGGGGAGACTGGGTTGATGGTCGACGAGCGGCGTTTCGTGATCCAGCAACACGACGCCACCCGTCTGCACTGGGATCTGCGGCTCGAACACGAAGGGGTGTTGTGGTCGTGGGCCCTCACCCGAGGGGTGCCGTGGAGTCCCGACGAGAACCGGCTGGCGGTGCGGACCGAGGATCACGGTTTGGAGTTCCTCGACTACGAAGGCGACGCCGCCGACCCCGGCTACGGCAAGGGTCGTATGACCAACTGGGACACGGGCACCTTCGAGGCCCACAAGATGGAGGACCAGAAGGTGGTCATCACCCTGGCCGGCGACCGGGTCCAGGGGAAGTACTCGCTGTTCTCGATGCGCGGCACCCGCGACTGGCTCATCCATCGCATGGACCCGCCAGTCGATGCCGGCCGGGTGCCACTACCCATCGGGGTCACCCCGATGCAGGCCATAGCCGGTGAGCTCCCCGACGAACCCGGGTGGGTGTACGAGACCCGATGGAGCGGCATCCGGGCCACCGTCTCCAACGACACCGGGCGGGTCACCATCATCGATGCCGAAGGCACCAACCTGTCGGCCAAGTTCCCCGAGATCCGACGCATCGCTCGCGCCATCGGTCACCTGGAAGTGATCCTCGACGGTGTCATCGTGCCCGTCGACAGTGCCGGTGCGGTCGCCCACGATCGCCGAGGAATAGGCCGCAGACTGCGCATCACCAGCGACAGCGGGGCACGCAACGCGGCCAAGACGGCGGCGATGGTGTTCATGGCCTTCGACCTGTTGTGGGTGGAGGGCCGACCGGTCACCGACCAACCACTCGATCTCCGACGACGCCAGCTCGACGACCTGCGCCTCGACGGTCCCGGCTGGCGGACGTCGCCGCGGCGGGGACTCGACGAGGTGTTCGACAGCAACACCGGTGTGATGGCCAAACGCCTCGACTCGCCCTACCGAATCGGCGGAACCGGTCCGGAGTGGCTCGAGATCCGATGACCGCCGCCGACCGCCCAGGATCAACTCCTGGCTCGGTGGCCCAAATGCGCTCCCGCGCG
>JBPCTQ010000131.1:0-6761 GCA_051011595.1 Acidimicrobiales bacterium | reverse complement strand
AACAAGCCGCTCGATCGGCGGCGGCAGACGCCGGTGCACCGGCGGTGCTCGGCGAGCTGCAGTGGGTGGCCGCCACCAAGGGCCATGCCCGGCTGTCGGACCCGGCCCGGCTGGTGGCCGATCGGGTCGGTGCACCCGATGCCCACACCGTGTTGTCCGACATCGGTGTGCTGCAGACCGCCCCGCTGCGCGAAGCGGCTCGGTTGATCGCGACCGGCGCTCTCGACACCGCGCTGGTGGTGGGAGGCGAGACCAAATACCGATCGTTGCGGGCTCAGATCGACGGCGTCGAGATCGAGGAGGCCGCCGAACCGGCCGGTGCCGCCCCCGATGAGCATTGGGTGGCGGGAGGGGATGTGATCTCGCGTGCCGAGATCGACTTCGGCCTGGTTCATCCGGTGCAGCAGTACGCCATGATCGAGAACGCGCTGCGGTTCGCCGAGGGGCAGTCCGTCGCCGACCATCGACGTGCAATCGGTGAGTTGTACGAGGCCATGAACCGGGTTGCGCGAACCAACCCGGCGGCCGACTTCGCCGAACCCCGCGATGCCGCATTCATTGCCGAACCGGGTCCCGACAATCGGCCCCTTGCGTTCCCCTACAACAAGTGGCACAACTCGCAATGGAACGTGGATCAAGCGGCCGCCTTCGTCATCTGTTCGGCTGAGCGGGCCGAAGCCATCGGAGTACCGCGTGATCAGTGGGTGTTCCCGACGGTGGCGGTCGAGTCGAACCACATGACCCACCTCGTCAACCGGGCAGATATCCACCGATCGGTCGGTTTCGAGTTGGCCGCACGGGCCATCGAGTCGTCATTGCGCCCTCACGACGAGCTCGGTGCCGTCGAGCTCTATTCGTGTTTCCCGGTGGCGGTGCGGGTGCAACAACGGGCGCTGGGTTTCGATGCGGCGCGACCAGTTACGGTCACCGGGGGTATGCCCTTTGCCGGCGGACCCCTCAACAACTTCGTGTTCCAGGCGCTGGTGGCCTTGGTGGCCCAGGTGCGCCAAGGCGAAGGAGTGGCCTTGAGCACGGCGGTCAGCGGCATGTTGACCAAACAATCAGCGTCGCTCTACTCGGGTTCGCCACCCGAACAATTCCGGGTCGTCGACATCAGCAACGAGGTCGATGCAGCCACGGAGACGAGGGCCATTTCGACGAATGACACCGGGTGTGGCCATGTGGCTGCATACACTGTGGCCTACCAGGGAAGTGAGGCAGTCGCTGCGTTGGTCATTGCCGAACACGACGATGGCACCCGGTCGTTGGTCTCCAGCGACGACGGTGCCACCATCGAGTTCTTTCTCACCCACGAAGGTATGGGAACGGCAATCGACGTGCGGGGTGACCGTTTCTTGGTCGGCGGGCCCTGAACAACCGCTACGCCCTGTGGAACCGGGGCTTCGAATACGGGAGCGAAGTTGACGGACGATCGCTGGGACGACGTCGAGGCGGCACCGCCGTCTCGCGAACCGGTGAGCGCTCGGGGTCGGCGGACCCGGGCCAAACTCCTCGAGTCGGGCCGTGAGGCTTTGGCCCACCGAGGGCACAACAACACCCGAGTCGACGACGTGGTCAGTCGAGCCGGCACCTCGCACGGCACCTTCTATCTCTACTTCGAGAACATCGAAGACCTGTTGGCCGGTGTCATCGACGAATGTGACGCGGCGGCCGCCACCTTGCTGGAGAAGTTGGGAGCGGCTCGGCCCGGTGACCTGGGTGCCATGGCCGGCGTACTCGACGATTTCGGTCGCCACCGCGAACGGTACGGCGACATCGCCAGCCCGTGGGTGCAACCCGAAGGAGCCCAGCAGTCGCGGGCGGCCGCGTTGGCGCAGCATCTGTCCACGGGCGCCGATCAGGCGCTGGCCGTGCTGGCGCTCATCGACCGAGTGTTGCCCGAGCTCGACCAGATGGGCCCCGATGCGTCACGGCGAGTGGCCAATCTGATCGACGGGGTTCGCCGCAGCGACGAACCCCAGGTGGCCTCCACCTACTGAGCCCACCGACCACCACCACGGTGGCGGTCTACCGGCCCGGTGTGGGTAATCGATCGGCGGGGTTGTCTCCGGGGTTCCCGAAACCATCGGCGTCGCTGTTCGCTCTGGGCCTGACCGCCTCGATGGGGTCGCGCAGATCGTCGATGTACCCCAGCGCGTAGGCCCCGCGGTCGTACCCCATCATCCGGAGCAGATCGTCGTCGAGCTCGCGGGCCACCTCGATGGGCGTCGACAGATACTGGTTCTCCTCCTGGCGCAACCAGGCCACGTTGTAGGTGATGTTGAGGCCCCAACGAACCTCGTCGCTGCGATTGGGTCCGCCGCCGTGGTAGAGGGCGCCGGTGTAGAACAACACCGACCCCCGCGTCATCTCGGCCGGTTCGGTGTCGTCGAAGCCGAACTGCTGGCCGTCCTCGCCGCGATGGCTCCCGGGAATGACCCGGGTGGCGCCGTTGGTCTCGGTGAAATCGGTCATGGCCCAGATGGTGTTGCACTGCACCTCGTACCCGTTGGGGAAAGAGAAGAAGTCGAACGCCCACTGATCGCGGTGAACCGGTTGGGCCTCACCTCCCGGCCCGATGGCGATGATCTGGGTGAGGTGCAGCTGCCAGTTGGTGGCGTGGGCCAACACCTCGCCGACCGTGGCCGTCACGGTGGGATGCATGACAAAACCACGGCTGGCCGGCGATCGGGCGATCAACGCTCCGGTGCGGCGGGTGCACGGACCGCTGAAGCTGTCGGGCCCGAAGGGGGTGGCCTCGACGAAGGGTTCGATCTCGGCCCGGAGCGAGTCCAGGTCGGCGTGATCGGCCAGGCCATCGACCACCGCACACCCGTCGCGGTCGATCACCGCGGCGATGTCGGCGCCGGTGGCGTCACGGTCCAGATGCTCGATCATGCGGTCTCGATCTCCTCGCCGCCTTCGGCGGACCCCGAATCGGTTTCTTGGTCTTGGGAAGTTGTGTCTTCGCCGGCGGCATCTTCGCCGCCTTCGGCGGACCCCGAATCGGTTGGTGTGCTGTCTTCGGTGGCTGTATCTTCGCCGCCTTCGGCGGACCCCGAATCGGTTGGTGTGCTGTCTTCGGTGGTGGTGGTGTCCTCGCCGGTTGCGTCTTCCCCGCCTTCGGCGGCCGTGTCTTCGCCGCCTTCGTCGGACCCTGACTCGGATTCGGGGCTGTCTTCGGTCGCGGTGTCTCCGGCGGCTGTGTTGTCGCCGCCTTCGGCGACGGTGTCTTCGCCGCCTGCGGCGGACCCTGAATCGGATTCTTGGTCCTGGGAGCCGGTGTCTTCGGGGGCGGTCGCTTCCCCGGCGTCGGTGGGGGTGGTGGTTTTGCCGAAGGGGTCTTCGGTGCGGGCGGCCAATTCGTCGACCGCCTCGCGGTAGGCAGTCTCGGCCTCGGTTTTCTCCTCGGCCGATGCCTTGGCGTTGTCGTTCAGCTTGCGCACCCGGTTGGCGGCTTCGTCCTTGCGCTTCTGAGCCTTGGCCACGATGCGGCTGGCCTTCTCGGCCGAGGCCGACGCTTCGATGTGTTCGTTGAACAGCTCCAACGAAGCGAGCAGGACCGGGTCGAGTTCAGCGGAGTCAGCCATGGCCCCATCTTGGCCTGCCCCGACAACGGGGGCCACGATCGGCGAGCTCGATGTCGGCGGGATCAGTCCTCGCCCGGGTAGTACAGCCCGATCTCGGCCCGCACCGCATCCAGCCGACTCATCATGGCCAGCGTGTAGGAGTGCGGCACCACGTCACTCTGGTTGCGCCCCTCGGTGATGCAATCGACCACGTGCTGCGTCTGACGATGCAGCCCGTTGTCCGGCGTCTCGATCCGGAGTTGACCGTCGGTGTTGGTGACGGTGATGGCACCTGACGAGTGGAATGGCATGTCCCAGGTGATGGTCCCGGTCGATCCGATGAGCGTGGCACCGATCGACACGTTGGCCACGACCGAGGTCACCAGCTGTGCCATCACCCCGTCGTCGTAGCCGGCCAGCAAGGCGGTGGTCTGATCGATGCCGTCGGCCACCACCGATCGGGCATCGAGGGTGTCCGGCTCACCGAACAAGAACCAGGCCAGCCCCAGCGGGTACACCCCGAGGTCGAGCAGCGAGCCGCCGCCCAGGTCAGGATTGCGGAGCCGGTGGCTGGGATCGGCCGGGGCCGGGATACAGAAGTCGGCCGACAAGACCCGCGGGTCACCAATGGCGCCGGCTTCGAGTTGCTTCTTGCCTTCGATCCACGACGGGCTGAACCGGGCCCACATGGCTTCCATCAGGAACCGGTCGTTGGCCTCGGCTCGTTCGATCATGCGCGCCGATTGGGCGGCGTTCAGGGCGAACGGCTTCTCACACAGCACGTGTTTGCCCTGGTCGAGCAGCAAGCAGGTGTCGTCGGCATGGCGGCTGTGGGGTGTGGCTACGTACACCACGTCGACATCGGGATCATCGGCCAAGGCCTCATAGCTTCCGTGGGCCCGAGCAATGTCGTGATCGTGGGCGAACTGCTCCGCCGATTCCTGGCTGCGGCTGGCGACCGCGACGAGCTCGGCACCGGCAACCTTGGGGAAGTCGCCGGCGAACGACCCGGCGATCTTGCCGGTGCCGACGATTCCGAAACGTAGGGGGTTGGTCATGGCCGCATCGTACGGGAATCGGTGGCCGCCCCGGTCGGGGCCGAATCGGCGGCAGTAGCCTGTTCGGACCGTGGCCGACACCTTCCCCCGCCAACATGCTCGGACGCGAGGATTCACCGTCGGGGCTCCCCGCGACATCCGGGTCAGCGACGACGGTGACCGGGTCACCTTCCTGCGGCCGGTCACTGCCGATCGCTCCGACAACGGACTGTGGCTGCTCGATGTCCATACGGGCGAGGCCGCGGTGGTGGTCGACCCCGACGACCTGGGCGCCGGTGACCGAACCGAGCTCCCCGACGCCGAGAAGGCCCGCCGCGAACGGGCCCGCGAGCGGGGGAGCGGCGTGGTGGCCTACGACTCCGATCCCCAATTGCGGCGGGTCGCGTTCGCCTTGGCCGGAACCTTGTTCGTCGCCGACCTCGACGGTGGGGAAGTGCGCCGGCTCGGCGCGGCCGAAGGCGCCTTCGACCCGCGGCTGCAGCCCGACGGTGACCGGGTCGCCTACGTCAGCGGGGCCGATCTGCGGATGGTTGGACCGGTGGGCGACCAGCTGCTGATCGGTGAGCCGGCCCACGAGACCGTGTCATGGGGGTCGGCCGAGTTCGTGGCCGGCGAGGAGATGGGTCGAACCCGAGGGTTCTGGTGGAGTCCTGATGGCAGGCGACTGGCCGCCGAACGGGTCGATGTCGCCGGCATCGAACAATGGTGGATCTCCGGGCCCGTCGACCCCGCCGCCACCCCTCGTATGGTGCGATATCCGGCGGCGGGTACGCCCAACGCCGCCGTGGGTCTGGCGGTGGTCGATCTCGACGGCGGCCGAGTCGACATCGACTGGCAACAGGGCGAGTTCGAGTATCTGGCCGACGTGGCCTGGCGCGACGACGACCGACTCACCCTGGTGGTGCAGACTCGCGACCAGCGCACGTTGGTGGTGCTCGAGGTCGACGTCGACGCCGGCACCGTCAGCGAAGTGCATCGGGTGGTCGATGACCATTGGGTCGAATTGGTGCCCGGTGTGCCGCGATGGGCGGGCGAGCGGCTCATCACGGTGGCCGATGTGGGCGACGCCCGGCGGTTGATGGTCGACGGCGAACCCCTCGGACCCGACCACGTCCAGATCCGACGGGTGGTGGCCACCGACGAGCAGGGAGTGTGGGTGGCGGCATCCGCCGATCCCACCGAGACACACGTGATGCACATCGGATTCGACGGTTCGGCCAGCCGGGTCAGCCCCGACACCGGTGTCCACGGTGCAGCGGTCGGTGGGTCGACGGTGGCCATCTCGGCTGCTTCGCTCGAATGGTTCGGCAGTCGTGTCGAGGTCCGGTCACACCACGACACCGTCGCCACGATCGACTCGTTCGCCGAGACACCGCTCATCGAACCCGATGTCGAGATCCACCGGCTCGGGTCTCGTGATCTGGTCGCCGCAGTGCTGGCGCCGCGTGACCACGATGGCCGTTCGCCGCTTCCGGTCCTGCTCGACCCCTACGGCGGCCCCCATGCCCAGCGGGTGCAGGCGGCCCGCAGCCTGTTCCTCACCAGTCAGTGGTTCGCCGACCAGGGGTTCCTGGTGGTGATCACCGACGGCCGGGGCACTCCGGCTCGGGGCCCCCAATGGGAGAGGGCGGTGCACGGTGACCTGGCCGGCCCGGTGCTCGAAGACCAGGTCGATGCGCTTGAGGCACTGGCCGCCACCGACGGCCGTGTCGATCTCGATCGGGTGGCCATCCGCGGCTGGTCCTTCGGCGGGTACCTGGCGGCGCTGGCGGTGATGCGCCGCCCCGACCGTTTCCATGCCGCCGTCGCCGGCGCGCCCGTGAGCGACTGGCGTCTGTATGACACGCACTACACCGAGCGGTACCTGGGTCACCCACACACCGACGCCGCGGCCTACGAACGGTCCGACCTCCTGCCCCTGGCCCCCGAGCTCACTCGTCCGCTGTTGCTCATCCACGGACTGGCCGACGACAACGTGGTGGCGGCTCACACCCTGCAGCTCTCGCGGGCGTTGCTCGAGGCCGGGCGGGCCCATCAGGTGCTGCCGCTGTCGGGTGTCACCCACATGACACCTCAGGAATCGGTGGCAGAGAACCTGCTGTTGCTGCAGCGGAGTTTCCTCGACGACGCGTTG
>JBPCTQ010000130.1:0-4515 GCA_051011595.1 Acidimicrobiales bacterium | reverse complement strand
CGAGACGACATGTTCGACGGCGACATCTACATCACCAACGATCCCTGGAAGGGCACGGGGCATCTGCACGACATCACCGTCACGACTCCCGTGTTCAGCGGTGACACCTTGATCGGTTTCCTGGCCTCGACCTCACACGTGGTCGACGTCGGCGGGCGCGGCTACGGCCCCGACGCTGCCGAGGTCTACGAAGAAGGCCTGCGGATTCCCATCATGAAGTGGGCCGAAAGGGGTGAGCTCGACGACGACCTGATCAGGCTCATCCGCCACAACGTGCGGGAGGCCAACCAGGTCGTCGGCGACATCCACGGGCTGGCGGCCTGCAATGAGACCGGGCGTCGTCGGCTGCTCGAGATGCTCGTCGAGTTCGACCTGCCCGACATCGTCGAGCTGGCCACATTCGTGTTCGACCGAACCCACGAAGCGGTGATGGCTGCCCTCGAACGTGTTCCCAACGGCACGTATCACAACTCGATGGACGTCGACGGCTACGACGAGCCGGTGCACCTCCAGGTGGCGCTCACGGTCGGCGATCACGGAATGCATGCCGATTTCAGTGGTACGTCCCGGATCAGCCGTTTCGGCATCAATGTGCCGATCGTCTACGCGCAGGCCTACTTCACCTACGGCATGATCGTGGCCCTAGCCCCCGAGCTGCCCAACAACTTCGCTTCCTTGGCGCCCTTCGAGGTCTCGGCGCCGGCCGGCGTGATCCTCAACGCCGTGATGCCGAACCCGGTGTCGGTCCGTCACGTGATCGGACACTTCGTGACCGACCTGTGCCTGGGTGCCCTCGCCCAGGCAGTCCCCGAGCGCATTCCGGCCGAGGGTGCCGGCGCATTGTGGAACTTCCAGGCCAGCGCCCGTAGTGCCGATCCGATGGGCAAGCCGCTGCCGCCGGTGGAGTTGTTGATGTTCAACAGTGGGGGGAGTGGCGCCCGGCCTGGGCTCGATGGACTCACCGCCACCGCGTTCCCTTCCGGGGTGATGACCATGAGTGCCGAGGCGACCGAGCAGGTGGGGCCAATCATCATCTGGCGAAAGGAGATCAGGGAGGACTCGGGCGGTGCCGGTCGGCAACGGGGTGGACTCGGACAGATCATCGAGATCGGTGCCACCGGCGGCTACCAATTCGAGTTCTCGGCGATGTTCGACCGGGTGGAGAACCCGGCCCGAGGTCGTCATGGAGGCGAAGACGGTGCGCCCGGTGCCGTACGCCTCGACGACGGCTCTCCGTTCCGGGCCAAGGGCAAACAGACCATTCCGCCGGGGCGCCGCCTCATCATGGAGCTCCCGGGAGGCGGCGGATTCGGCCCTCCGGATGAACGGGACCCGGCCGCCATCGCTCACGACCACCAGCAGGGATACGTGTCCCGACCCGAGGAGGAGACGTGACCGCGCTCGAAGCCGGTGTCGTCGCAGCCGACGCTCACGCCCTGGCCGACTTCTACACCTCTGGTATGGGGTTCACCCTCGAACGAGTGCTCGACCTCCCTCAGGGAACGGTGTTGCGTCTCGTACAGGACGACGCCCGCCTCAAGATCTTCCAGCCGGTCGAACCCCCGGAGGCGACCGGGCCCGACCAGGCCTGGAACACAACCACCGGATTCTCCTACGCCGCACTCCACGTCGACGACGCCTCGAGGGCGGTGGACCAAGCAGTCGCGGCAGGTGCGACTGTTGTCACCGAGGTCACCAACCACCGACCCGGAGCCTGGTTCGCGCTCATCGAAGACCCCGATGGCAACATCTGGGAGATCCTGCAGGAGGACTGACCCTGAAGTCGGGGTGGCCCCTGAGCAGTCCAGCGCATCAACGTCGGCCAGGTGGTGCGGGAGCGGGTCAGGTGAAGACCGCCGGCCTGAGGGTTGTGGAGGACAACTGCGATATCGTGCCCGCCTCCAGGGTTCGGTCACTCAGGAGAGGTTCGGCCCGATGCCACGACACATCGAGATCAGCGCCACGAACCGGGCCGGGAGCCTGCCGGCAACGGTGGTGAGCGTGGCCGATCTCGGTGTCACCTGCCGGTTGGCCTCCGCGCCAGCGTTCTCGTGAGCACCACCGAAGCTCAGCTCCATCGGCATCACCTCGAGCAGGTGCTCGGGTCATGTGGTCCGGTGGTTGTGGCGTGTAGTGGCGACATCGACAGTCTGGTGTTGGCGACGGTGGCCCACCTCCGCGACCCGGCGACGACGGTGGTGGCCCACACCGTCACCCCGGCAGTGCCGGGCGAGGACACGGCGCGGGTCCTGGCCTACGCCCGGCGCATGGGGTGGCACCTGGAGGTGCTCCGATCCCTCGAGTTCGAAGACGAGCGCTACCTCAGCAATCCCACCGATCGCTGCTACTTCTGCAAGAGCAACCTCTACGACGCGGTGGCCGAATTGGCCGAGACCGCGAAGGCTCGACCGAATGCCACCATCGTCAGTGGGGCCAACATCGATGATCTGGGCGAATACCGGCCCGGCCTGAAAGCGGCATCCGAACACGACGTGCGCCACCCCTTCGTAGAGGCAGGTATGGGCAAGGCCGCCATTCGTGAGTTGGCTCGCCGGCTCGATCTCGCCGACGCCGACCTGCCGGCGTCGCCTTGCCTCGCCAGCCGGTTGTACACCGGCACGCGGGTCACCGAGACCCGACTGAGAGCCATCGAGGTCGGCGAAGCGGTGGTTCGGACGGCGGGAATGCCGGTGGCGCGGTGTCGACTTCGCGACGGTGATGTTCTGATCGAGGTACCGGAAGCCGATCGGCCCAAGGTGACAGGCGCCCTGTTGGACGACGTCGCCACGGCCATGCGTGCCGCCGACCCTCAGATCGGATCGGTGGTGCTCGATCAGCGGCCGTACCGACCGGGCCAAGCCGTGCTCGGTGTCACCTCGGCGTAGTCGCCACACGGCCGGCGCAGAGGTCGTGATACAAACCTGAGATGCCCTCCAGCCTGGAAGTCACACCCAGCGGACAAG
Organism: Acidimicrobiales bacterium; assembly: GCA_051011595.1. GTDB lineage: Bacteria > Actinomycetota > Acidimicrobiia > Acidimicrobiales > SHLQ01 > JAOUEE01. The sequence goes on along the minus strand of JBPCTQ010000130.1, from coordinate 1,552 downwards.
CCTGCGGCGCGACCGTGCGTGGTGTCGATCTGCGTTCGCTCGACGAGCGCACCGAGGCCGAGATCCGGGCCGCCTGGTTGGCTCACAAGGTTCTGGCGTTTCCCGATCAGCCGCTCACCAATACCGATCTCGAGCGGTTCACGCTGAGGTTCGGGCCGTTCGGGGACGATCCGTTCTTCGATGCCATCGACGGACACCCCCACATCGCCGCCATTCGCCGGACCGCGGCGGAGACATCGTCGCTGTTCGCCGAGAACTGGCACGCCGACTGGAGCTTCCAGGAGTATCCGCCCGACGGCACCTGTCTGTACGCCAAGACCATCCCGCCGAGCGGTGGCGACACGCTGTTCGCCGACCAGCAGGCCGCTCTGGCCGCCATGCCGGACGACTTGCGAGCCCGTATCGACGGGGCGATTGCCGGGCACTCGGCCCGAGGTGGTTATGCCCCTGACGGCACCTACTGCACCGACGACGAGTCCGACCGTTCGATGCGCATCGTGCCCAGCGAGACGGCGTACGCCACCCAGCTGCATCCGTTGATCCGCACCCACCCCGAGACGGGAGCGGAGACCCTCTATTCGGTCCTGGGCTACATCATCGGCATCGACGGCCTGGCCGATGCCGACGCTCGGCAGCTGCTCGGCGAGCTGTACGCCTGGCAGACGGGTGAGGAGTTCGTGTATCGCCACCGCTGGGAGCAGGGCATGTTGGTGATGTGGGACAACCGCTGTGTCCTGCACCGGGCCACCGGCGGGTACGAGGGACACGACCGCCTGCTGCATCGCACCACCATCGGCTACAACCCCGATGTACGCCGGTCGCCCCAGTCCGTCTGAGGACCGGCGACAACCAGTTGTGAGTGGGTCGGCCCGCTCGGTGTGACCATCGGCGGTTGGTCGATCACGGCTCGGGTCCGTCGTGTCGTGCTCCGGCCGGCCGCCGGGCAGCCGGTACTGTCCCGTTGTCGCGAGCGTCCATTGGGGAGAACACACATGGCCATCACCGGTATTCACACCTTGCTCTACTCATCGGAGGCCGAGGCCCTACGTTCGGTGCTGGCCGACGTCATCGGGTGGGAACACGTCGACGATGGCCAGGACCAGGGTTGGCTGATCTTCGCGTTGCCACCGGCGGAGATGGGTGTGCATCCCGGGGAGGGTCCGGCCCACGAGATCTCGCTGATGTGTGACGACCTGGATGCCACCGTGGGCGAGCTCGCCGCCAAGGGTGTGCAGTTCCGCGGCGATCCCGTCGACGAGGGGTGGGGCATCGTGACCACCATGGTGCTGCCCGGCGAAGTCGAGATGTTGCTCTACCAACCCCGGCACGCGACCGCGATCTGAACACCGGTGCCGGCGCCCAATCCGATTCGCCGGCTCTCGACCCGACGGGTTGAGCCGGCTATCGGTCAGAGAGGTTTCACCATACGCAGGGCGCTGGTGCCCGGGATGAAGAAGATCCGCGGCGATTCGGCCTCGATCGTCATCCCCCGTCGTTCGTACAACCGGCGGGCGGCGGTGTTGTCGACCGCCACGTCGAGCACCAGTCGGGT
>JBPCTQ010000129.1:0-11401 GCA_051011595.1 Acidimicrobiales bacterium | reverse complement strand
AAGCACTCGGGCCGAGCCGCCTTCAAGGACACACTCGAGAAGATGGGCATCGAGATCCACGGCGACGCCCTCCAGGCCGCGTTCGAGCGGTTCAAGGAGCTCGCTGATCGCAAGGTGCAGCTGAGCGACGCCGACCTCGAAGCCATCGTGGCCGAGGAGATGGGCGCCACGGTCGATCACGCCTTCGAGCTGTTGTCGCTGGCCACCGCAGGAGGCAGTGTCGGCACGGGCAACACACCCCAAGCCGACGTGGTGCTGTCGGTCAACGGCGAGAAGCGCGAGGCGCACGCCGAAGGCGACGGCATGGTGGCGGCGTCGTGTCAGGCCATCAAAGAGGCCACCGGCATCGAAGGCCGGCTCACCGACTACACGGTCACCTCGGTCACCGGCGGGGTCGATGCCCTCGCCGATGTGGCGCTGGCCTTCGAGACGACCGAAGGGGTCAAGGTGTCGGGCCGTGGGTTGTCGGGCGACGTGGTCGAAGCATCGGCCCGGGCCTTCGTAGCCGCCCTCAACAAGGTGTACCGAGTGCAACAGAGTGGCGAGGACCCCAACGCGGTGCTCCGCCCCGGAAGCCTCGACTTCGACCTCTGAGCCACTGCGACTGCTTCGGCAGTGGAGCCCCGACCGGGCGCTCCACTGCCGGCTGTCACCGCGCGCCCGGTGTTCGGTTGTGCGCGTGGGCGCGCTGTCTGACGCTTCCGTCGGGGGCAGGATCGAGGTGTCCAAGAATCCAGGCGGGAGCACCCATGGCGGCCAAGAAGCCAAGCAAGACCAAGCCGGTGAAAGGCTGGGACAAACACCAGCGGCCCTTCGTCCACGGCAAGTACGACGACGAGAGTGTCATCTCTCAGAGCACCCGTGATGAGTGTGCGCCGGGCACCTACGAGTACCGGTTCGACGGGAAAGCCAAACGCAAAGCCTGTCTGTTGCGCGACACCGCGGGGGTGCGGGCGAAGCTCGAGACTTTGGGCACCGAGATGGCCACCAAGGCGCCGTCGAGTGTGTCCAGCGCCATTCCGGCCGGGTACACCTACCTGGGCCAGTTCATCGATCACGACATCACGCTCGATGCCCTGTCCGACCTCCACGGGCAGAACGATCCAGCCACCACGACCAACTTCCGAACCCCCCGGCTCGATCTCGACAGTGTCTACGGCCAGGGTCCCGGGATCGATCCGTTCCTGTACGAGCAGGCATCTGGCGGCAAACGGCTGCTCCTCGGCACCAACACCCCGGTCGGACCGGGTGGTCCGCCGACGGTGACGACCCCGACCGACTTCGACCTGCCGCGCAACGGCGAGGCTGGTCAGCACACGGCGCTCATCGGCGACATGCGCAACGACGAGAACCTGATCGTGTCCCAGCTCCATCACGGGTTCCTCAAGTTCCACAACGCGGTGTTGGCCGCCGTCGGCGACGACTTCGAGCGGGCTCGCCGCTCTGTCACCCACCACTACCAGTGGATCGTGATGCACGATTTCTTGCCTCGGATATGTGACCCGGTGGTCGCCAACGGGTGGACCGCGAGGATCGAGAAGCGCAAGAAGCCCCTCCAGCGAAGCTTTCGTATGCCGGTCGAGTTCTCGGTGGCGGCCTATCGATTCGGACACTCCATGGTGCGGGAGAACTACGACGTCAACCAGAACTTCCCGAACGCCACGATGGGAGAGGTGTTCGCATTCGCGTCGCCGCCGCAGCTCCCGGTGTTCTCGAACTGGGTGGTCGACTTCAACCGGTTCTTCGGGCCGTCGGCCACCAACCTGGCATCGGCGATCGACACTCGGCTGGCGTTGCAGCTCGACCACCTGCCCGGCATGCCGCCCGGCATCCTCGAGAAGTTGGCGGCTCGCAACCTGCTGCGGGGGCTGTCGTTCGACCTTCCGTCCGGACAGTGTGTCGCCGACTCGTTGAAGATCGCTCGGCTCAGCCGGGCCGAGCTGCTGCAAGGGGCCACGGCCAACGAGGCCGCGGTACTACAGGCCGACAGCGACGAGCTGCTGAAGAAGACCCCGCTCTGGTACTACGTGCTGAAAGAGTCCGAGGTGAGGGCCAGTGGCCAGCACCTCGGCAAGGTGGGTTCGAAGCTGGTGGCCGCCGCCTTGGCCACCATGCTGGCCGTCGACGAGAACTCCTATCTCTACGCATCACCGAAGTTCACACCCACTCATGCCACCGACATGATCAGCCTGTTCGGCTTCGCCGGTGTGACCTGATCGAACCAGCACGAGAACACCCGAAAGCACCGAATCCACACGAAAGGTGCGTTGCGGTCGGGTGAATCTTCGGTTGCAGTGAGTAGCGATGCGCAGAACATCGGGCGACCACCTGCGCAGGATGGGTGGGCAGAGGGAGGCGATATGGCAGCAATCGATGTGTCGTGGGTCCGAGCTGACGGTGTGAAGGGTGTCATCCCCAAAGGGGTGGCGGCGGCGTGTGTGGCGGCATTGGTGGCCGAGGTGAGCTACGTGGTCGCCCGAGTCGTCAGTGATGTGCACCGAATCGACGTCGAACACCGATCTCGGATGGACTGAGCCCAGCGGGCGGCCACGGCCGCTCACCCGCCCGGTGGTGAACCAGGCGAATCAGAGGTCGATGCGGTCGGTCACCGTGAGGGTGTCGATGTCGTGGGCCTGCAGGCGGCTCGCCGACACCGACCACAGCTGATCGTCGATCACGAGGGTGCGCAGGATGTTCTCGGCGTGGTTGACCGGCCAGCAGATCTCCACGAACTGGTCGTCGCCGACATCGGGCACATCGTCGAATCCCCAAGCCTCGATCTCCGCCGGCGGGAACCGGTCCCAGCAGTCGTAGCCAGATGCGCCGGTCTCGTTCTCGTCGCAGATCTGGATCAGGGCACCCTCCTCCATGATGAAGAAGGCCTCGGTCTCGGCGGCCGGCTGGAGGGGAATCGGCTCACACGGGGTCTGGCCCCGAGTGGAGTCGGGAGCATGTTGGAGACGGCCGCGTTCGTTGATCCCACCTTGCCCGTCGATCTCGAGCACCACTGCTCCGACGAAGTTGGTCGACCAGCTGTTCAGCGGCAGCACCGCCAGGCGCTCGTCTTCCCACCACAGGAAGGCTCGATGATCCCACTCGATGTCGGTGCTGGCGCCGTCGAGGGTCCAGTTGTCGAGATCGATCGGGTTCGAGGGATCACTCACGTCGAACACCGTGACCTTGGCGCCGGTGAGGCGGCCATCGGCATCACCGTCCTGGCCCACACCGAGGATCAGGTCGTCGCTCAGCGGGTGCAGATACCCGCTGTAGCCCAGGATTTTGAGCTCGCCCCGCACCGTCGGGTCGGTCGGATCCTCCAGGTCGACCACGTAGAACGGGTCGGTCTGGCGGAACGTCACCACGTAGGCCTGGTCGCCGACGAAACGAACCGAGCGGATCTCCTCGCCCCGGCCCAGGTCGCCCACCTGACCCACCATTGTGAGTGAGTCGTCGTCGAGTCGGAGGCTCATCACCACCGACTCGGACTGGCTCTGGTCGCCCCAACCCCAGGGGTCGCCCACGGTGGTGGCCACCCGAAGGTGACCGTCGTACTCGCTCAGGCTGAACTGGTTCAGCAGCCGGCCTTCGACGCTGCCCGACCCGGTGTAGGCCACTCCTTCGTCGACCAGGGCGAAACGGTGGATCGAGGTGGCGTACTTCTGGGCCAGTTCCTCGGCCAGGTCCTGGTCGGTCTCCCACAGGGTCGGGTCGATCCAGCTCGGCGCGGCCACGTAGAGCGACCCGGACGAGGCATAGACGGTTTCGGCGGGGGCCAGCACCCCGGCCCCGTTGCCGCCGTCGAGGCCGACGGCGGGGTCGATGGTGATCACCGCGGTGGTGCCGAAGCCGGCGAATTCGGTGGGGCGATGGACCTGATCACAGGCGACCAGCAGGCCGGTCTCGCTGTCCTGACCGGCTTCCAGCACATAGCTGGGCAGCCAGTCCTCGAGGGTCGACTCGTTGATGACGTCCTGGTTCACCTCGGTGGCCCGATCCTCGCCCGATTCACTCTGAGGCTGCACGAATTCGAGCTGGTCGGGCTGGCTCTGGGTCACCAGCCGCAGCACACCGTCGTGCAGCCGGCCGCTGACGAACTGACCGCTGGTGGTGAGCGAGGCGGTGACGGTCGGTGCGGCGGCATCGGTGAGGTCGACTTCGTCGATGACCACCGTCGGCTGGTACCGGCCGGGAGCAATGTCGAAGTTGGTGTCGGTGGCCTCGGCGTACACCACACCGAAATCGCCGCCTTGGCGGATCACGTAGAGGGTGTCGTCGACCACCAGGAGGTCCTGACCCCAGGCTTCGTCGTCGAGGCGCAGGGTGCCCCGGATCTCGGCCTCGATGCCGGTGACATCGATGATGTGGACCACGTTGCCGGTCAAAGTGATGATGCGGTCGCCGTCGGTCTTCACCAGGTCGGGTTCGTCGATGCCCAGCTCCTGCACGTTCGTACCCGAGAAGGTGGTCTCGCCCTCGGCGTCCGGTGCGGTGGACTGGGCGGCGACCTCACCGGTGTCGAGTCGAACGGGGCCACCCGCCGCCGATGCGTTGTCGAAGCCGCCCCCGTCGTTTGCTTCCTCGGCGAACAGTTCCATGGGCACGGGGCCACCCCAGTAACCGCCGTTGAGTCCATAGGGCCCCACCCGCGCCGCTCCTTCGGCTCGCAGATGGGCCAACAGTTCGTCGCAGTCGTCGACCTGGTGCAGCGTCGAACGAAAGCTCACGTTGCGAGGACGGGGATCGATGTCGGGCACACCGTCGCCGTCGACGTCGACCGTGGTGGGCACCGAACGATCAGGGTCGGGCGACGGCGACGCGTCTTCGCTCGCACAGCTACTGGCCACCAGCAACAGGGCCACCATCGCGAAGCCGAAGCGGAGGAACACGGGTCGTTTCGTCTGGTCGTTCATGGGTCTACGACGATGATCGGCGCAACCCGGTTCCCGATGTTGGAGATTTCTTCCGGGCGGATCAGCCCGTCGACGGGAGCCAGGCGTGGCGGTCGGCCTCGAACGAACCAATGGCGTCGACGTGGTTCAGCGACAGGCCGATGTCGTCGAGGCCCTGCACCAGACGGTCACGGATGGCATCGTCGAGGGGGAAGTCGGCTTCGAGGCCGATGGCCGGCGCTTCGATGGTGCGCCGGGCCACGTCGATGGTGATCTCCAGGTCGGGATCGGCCTCGACGGCTCGCAACAACGTTTCGCCCACGTCGGCGCTCACCTCCACCGGCACCAGGCCGTTCTTGGTGGAGTTGTTCTTGAAGATGGGACCGAATCGGGGCGAGACGACCGCCGCGAAGCCGTACTGCTGGATGGCCCACACCGCGTGTTCACGGGAGGATCCGGTGCCGAAGTTGGGGCCGCCGATCAAGATGGTGGCGCCGGCGAAGCGTTCGTCGTTGAGCACGAAGTCCTTGGCGTCGCGCCATTCCGAGAACAGACCCTTCTCGAAACCCGTTCGTTCGACCCGCTTGAGCCAGTCGCTGGGAATGATCTGGTCGGTGTCGACGTCGCTGCGGTCGAGGGGTACCGCGGTGCCCTGCACGATCTGGACCGGTTCCATGGCTGCTCCTGTGATCAGTCGAGGTCGGAGGGGGTGGCGAAGGTGCCGGCGATGGCGGTGGCGGCGGCGACGGCCGGTGAGACCAGATGGGTGCGACCGCCCCGACCCTGGCGACCCTCGAAGTTGCGGTTGCTGGTGCTGGCGCACCGTTCACCGGAAGTGAGCTTGTCGGGGTTCATGGCCAGACACATCGAGCACCCAGGTTCGCGCCAGTCGAAGCCGGCCGCCCGGAATATCTCGGGCAGTCCCTCGGCCTCGGCTTGGGCCTTCACCTGGCCGGAGCCGGGCACGACCAAAGTGCGCATGCCGTCTTTGACCTGACGCCCGCTCGCCACCTCGGCCGCCGCCCGCAGATCTTCGATGCGACTGTTGGTGCACGAACCGATGAACACGGTGTCGACCGCGACGTCACGCATCGGCGTGCCGGCGGCCAGGCCCATGTACTCGAGGGCCCGGTCGGCCGCGTCTCGTTGGGCCGGATCGTCGAACTGGTCGGGATGCGGCACCGAGTCGGCCAGCGGGATGACCTGCCCCGGGTTGGTCCCCCAGGTGACATGGGGACCGATGGCGGCTCCATCGAGGGTGACCGAACGATCGAAGGTGGCGTCGGCATCGCTGCCGAGGGTGCGCCAATGGTCGAGGGCCTGCTCCCAGGCCGCCCCGCTGGGGGAGTGGGGCCGACCCTCGAGATAGGCGAACGTGGTGTCGTCGGGGGCGATGAGGCCGGCTTTGGCGCCGAACTCGATCGACATGTTGCAGACCGTCATGCGCCCTTCCATCGACAGGGCCTCGATCACCGGACCGCGGAACTCCGCCACCGCGCCGATGCCGCCGCTGGTGTCGGTGGCGCCCAGGATGGCGAGGACCACGTCCTTGGCCGTCGAACCGGGTGGGAGCTCACCGTCGACCGTGATCGACATGGTCTCCGGGCGGGTCTGCGAGAGCGTCTGGGTGGCCAGCACGTGTTCGACCTCGCTCGTTCCGATGCCGAACGCCAGCGCGCCGAACGCACCGTGGGTGGAGGTGTGACTGTCGCCGCAGACCACCGTCATACCCGGTTGGGTGAGACCCAGCTCGGGCCCGATGACGTGCACGATGCCCTGATTGGCGTGGCCCATGGGGTACAGCGTGATGTCGAACTCGTCGGTGTTGCGGCGCAGGGTCTCGACCTGGGCGCGACTGACCGGGTCGGCGATGGGTTGGTCGACGTCGGTCGTGGGGACGTTGTGATCTTCGGTGGCCACGGTGAGGTCGGGTCGCCGCACCCGACGATCGTTGAGTCGGAGGCCGTCGAAGGCCTGCGGTGATGTCACCTCGTGGACGAGATGCAGGTCGATGTAGAGCAGATCGGGCTCGCCGTCGCCGGCCTGCACGACATGTTCGTCCCAGACCTTTTCGCTCAGTGTTCTTGCCATGACGCCTCGTAGTCGGGAACAGGCGGTTCCGTGGATCCGAGGGTGGTCTCGAGGTCGGAAACGCCGTCTCAATATAGGAGCGCCGGGTTCGGACGGGGCGGCCCGGGCCGTCTGGGCTGAATGGCCCAATTAGTCAGGTGGCTGCCGCAAAGCGCCGATGACAACGTCGTGTTCGAGCCCGTCAGTGTGAGCGCTGCCCGGTGGCGTTCAGCGCCACCCGAGCAGCTGTCCGACGTCATCGTCGCGGCGGCGTCGTTCGTGGTGGTCAGCAACGACCAGATCGTGGAGGTCAGCCCGCAGCTGTCGGTCGATCTGGGGATCTCGCCCAAAGAGCTGCTCGGGCGCCCGCTCCGCGATCTGGCCTCGCAGCCCGTCGACGTGACCCTGCGCGAGCTCATCGAAGGTTCGGCCGCGGTGAACGCCACCGCGCTGCCTGACGACGACGCCATACCGGTGACCGTGCGCCGACTGGGCGGGGTCGGGCAGACCGTGGTGTTCGAGGTGCGCCGGCGCGAGGCCGGGGCACCGACCGAGTCGGCTTGGCCCGATGCTGCGACGCGAGCGGTGAGCAACGCCACATCGCTGGGCGTGTTCACCGTGACGCGTTCGGGATCAGTGTTGTTCGCCACCAACTTCGTGCACCGTCTCATCGAGGAGCTGGCGCCCACCGCCAGCTTCGACGGGGTGATCGATCCCGAACACATTCTCGGCATCTTCGCTGAGCACAGCCGCGATGCACTCTTCGACGGGTTCCACCGCGGTTTCAACGGAGAGACGGTCGACATCCTGGCCGAGACCATGGCCACCGAGGAGCAGTGGCTGCGGCTGAGTGTGTCACCGGCCCCGGGCGAGCTGGTGATCTCGGTCGTGCAGGATGTCACCGAGCTCATTCAGGTCGAGCGACGGTTGCGAGAGTCGACCCGCTTGCTCGAGGCCCTCGACATGCACAGCGACGACCTGGTGCTGGTGTTCGACCGTGAAGGGCAGTCCCGTTTCGTGTCCGAGTCGGTGCGCCGTATGGCGGGCCACGACGGCGTGGTGACACGCCGCGAGGCACTGTCGGCCGTTCATCCCCAGGACATGGTGGCGGTGGCCGAGCTGTACGAGCGGACGTCGCAGGGTCCGGCCCCCGACGCCCCGGCCGAGCCGGCGGTGGAGCAGGCCCGCATCATGGTCGATCCGGATCTGGGCTACCGGTGGCACGACATCACCGTCACCAACCTGCTCGACGACCCCGACATCGGCGGTGTGGTGTGGACCATCAGGGACAGCCACGACCGGCACGCGGCCGAGCTCGAGCTCGAGCACCGAGCCACCCATGACGAACTCACCGGCCTGCCCGAACGAGTCGCACTCCTCGAGTTCCTCGAGATGTCGATCCAGGCCGACAGCGCCGACCAACGCACGGCGGTCTTGTTCTGCGATGTCGACGACTTCAAGGACGTGAACGACCAGCTGGGCCACGCGGCCGGCGACGTGTTGTTGACGGTCATCGCCGAACGCCTGCGTGGCGCCGTTCGTGACGGCGACCTCGTGGCGCGCTACGGCGGTGATGAGTTCGTGATCGTTGCCCCCGCTCTGGCGGACTTCGATGAGGCCGCCGACCTGGCCCAGCGCGTCTTCGATGCCTTCCGGGGCAAGATCTCCTTTGCCGGTATGGACCTCGATGTGGGCGTGAGCGTCGGCGTGGCCACCTCGAGTGGGGCTCAATCGGCGGAGGCGCTGGTGCAGCAGGCCGACATCGCCATGTACGAGGCCAAACGAAACGGCCGCGGGCGAATCGAAGCGTTCACCGCCGAGCTCACCGAACACGCGACGTTACGGGCCCGCACCGAGGCCGAACTGGTTGATGCCGTGGAGCACGGCGAGCTACGGCTGCACTACCAGCCCATTCGCCCGCTCGATGTACAGACCGGCCTCCCCATCGGCATGGAGGCGCTGGCCCGGTGGGACCATCCCGAGGATGGTCTGGTCGGACCGGATCGGTTCATCGCTTTCGCGGAGGAGTCGGGCTTCATCTCGGTGTTGGGATCCGAATTGTTGCGCATGGTGGTGAACGATGTCGCAACCTGGCCTTCAGGCGATCCGGTGTTCTTCGCCGTCAACATGTCGACTCGCCAGTTGAGCGATACCGGAATCGGCTCGACGCTGCTGGAGATGATCCGGGACATCGGGCTCGAACCCCAATGTCTCACCATCGAGATCACCGAGGAATCGCTCGTACCGGGCGAGCCGGCCGTCGACAGCCTCACGATGCTCCATCAGGCGGGCGTTCGGGTGTTCCTCGATGACTTCGGCACCGGCCACTCTTCGATGATGGCTCTGCACTCGTTCCCGGTGTCCGGGCTCAAGATCGATCGATCGCTGATCAGTCCGGCCCTCGACGAGACCTTTGTGCGATCGGTCGTCGGTGTGGCCAACAGCATGGGAATCCTGACGGTGGCGGAGGGCATCGAAGAGGCTCGCCAGCTCGATCGGGCCCGGGCTCTTGGTGTGCACTACGGCCAGGGCTACCTCCTCGGTCGGCCCGAAGCGCTCGATCACTGACCGGGGCCGAGCCCGCGCCGGCTAGAGGCTGTGGAGGAAGGCCAGTAGCTGGGCCCGTTGGGTGGCATCGAGAGATTTGAAGGCGTTGGTCGACGGGAGGGCCTCACCGGCGTGCCACAGGATGGCCTCCTCCACGGTGCGGGCCCGGCCGTCGTGGAGCAGGGCGTCGTTGCCGTTCACGGTGGCGTGCAGCCCCAGACCCCACAGCGGTGGCGTGCGCCATTCGGTGTCGCTCACCGCCGGATCCGAACTGGGTTCGTTGAGCCCACTGCCCATGTCGTGGAGCAGCAGGTCGGTGAAGGGCCAGATGTCTTGTTCGGACAACGCCCGGGTCTCGACTCGCTCGGTGGTGAACGACGGGGTGTGACAGCTGGCGCAGCCGACCTGTTCGAAGAGGTCGGCCCCGGCTCGGACATCGGGGTCGTCGGCGGCGCGCTGGGCCGGGACCGCGAGCGCCGACGCGTAGAACGCGGCCAGTTCGGCGCGGTCGTGGTCGACTTCGGGATCGGCGATGTTGGGGTCGAGGCCGGTGAGCAGACCCATGTCCTTGGCGAAGGCGGTGGCGGTCTGGGCGGCCACCGTGGGTTGGCCGGCGCGCCAGCCGAAGCGGCCGATGGCCTCCTCCCCGGTGGTGACGTCGACAGCGGTGCGGAGCCGGCCGGAGATGCCGTCGCCGTCGAGATCGTCGGGGTCGGCCAAGGCCCGGAGATCCTCATCGGGGATGGCCTCGAGTAGGCCGGTGCCGGCCACGTGGGGCGCGATCCGAGGAACCAACCATCCGCCGGCCGCCAACACCTCGGGACTGCGGAGCTCGTACACCGTGCCGTCGGGGTAGGCCCCGATCGATGTCTGCCAGTACACACTGGCCGGTCCCTCGGGGATCTCGCCCTCGACGGCCAGCGTCTCCAGTCGTTCACCGAACAGGGCCCGCGTGCGGTCGTCGACCGACAACACCACGAACCCCTCACCGAGCTCTTCGCCCTCCGCCGCCCCGGGGCTGCGACCGTTGTTCACATGGCAGCCGGTGCAGCTGCTGGCGCTGAACCGGGGGCCGAGACCTTCGTTCTCGCGGAAGCTCCGCTCGAACACCACGTTGGCTTCCACGAACCGGATGTCGTCGGGTCGACCCATGTTGCGGGCCGGGATGTTGAAGGCCTTCTCGTTGTCGACGAAGGCGGTGGTCTGACCGCCCAGTCGGGGGTGGAGCCGCTCGCCGAGGGGTGGCCCGTCGGGCACGACCAGCACGGTGTCGGACCCGGAGGAGCCGCCCGCGGTGGTCTCGGCCACATCATCGGACGCGGTGCTCTCGGGCTGGTCGGTGCCCGAGCAGGCTCCCATGGCTACGAAGACCACCGCGGCCAGTGCGACCGCGGCCAGGGTGGCCCGGACGGACTGGCCGCGGGAGTGGGTTTTCAGGCGCCCTCCGGCACGGTCAGGGCGTCGACGTCGGGGGCCTCGAACACGTCGGTGGCGGGCACCGCCGGTGCGGTGAGAGCGTCGGGCATGTTCTCCTGGGGACCAGGAACGGGCACGTCGATGTAGTCGATCACCTGGAACGAGTCGGGGTCTTGCGGCGCGTACTGCTCGCTGAGATCTCCGTACTCGCCGTCGCACGGCATGTTGGTCTCGATGTCGAGTGGACGTGAGGTCTCGAACTCGTTGCCCTCGAAGCAGTTCCCGCTGTTCTCGCCGACCAGGAAGAACGAGAGGTCATCGGGATGCCCGGTGGACACGTTGTCGATCACCCGGTTGTCGTTGGGCTGCCAGGTGGTGTCACCGTCGGGGAACGAGGCGATGAGAATCCCCGCCGTGGTGTTGTTCTCGACCCGGTTCTTGGTGATCAGGTCGTTGTTGCCGCCGGCCACCACGATGCC
>JBPCTQ010000128.1:0-5279 GCA_051011595.1 Acidimicrobiales bacterium | reverse complement strand
CGTGTCGCCCTCGTCGACCAGGTCCTCGGCACCGGCATCGAGCGCAACCATCATCAACTCGTCCTCGTCGATCTCGCGTGACAGAACCACGACACCCTTGCGTTCGAACTGCCAGCCGACCGCGCCGGGTTCGGCCAACGATCCCCCGTTCTTGCTGAGGATCGAGCGGACCTCTGAGCCCGTGCGGTTGCGGTTGTCGGTCAGCGTCTCGATGTACAGCGCCACCCCGGCCGGGGCATAGCCCTCATAGGTCACGGTCTCGTAGTTGACACCCTCGAGCTCACCGGTCCCGCGCTTGACCGCGCGTTCGATCGTGTCGAGCGGCACCGAGTTGTCCCGCGCCTTCTGGTACATCGTGCGCAACGTGGGGTTGGCATCGAGGTCGCCGCCGCCCTGTCGGGCCGCGACCTCGACCTGCTTGATCAACTTCGCGAAGAGCTTGCCGCGCTTCTTGTCGGCGGCGCCCTTCTTGTGCTTGATGGTGGCCCACTTGGAGTGGCCGGACATGGGCTGTCTCCTCTGGCGGTTCGGTGGCCGATCCTACTGGTCGCGCGCCACGATCTCGTCGAGGAACAGACGATGCAGTCGGTCGTCGTCGGAGAGCTCGGGATGGAAGGTGGCCACGAGCACCGACCCCGATCGACACAACACCGGCCGACCGTCGAGGTGAGCCAGTACCTCGACGCCGGGGCCGACGTCGTCGACCTCCGGGGCCCTGATGAAGACCGCCGGGAAGGCCGCGTCGAGTCCGGCGATGTTCAGGTCGGCCTCGAACGACTCGATCTGAGTTCCGTAGGCGTTGCGCCGAGCGGTGAGATCGATGGCCGAGAAACACCGCTGGTCGGCCCGGCCGTCGGCGATGTGAGAGGCCAACAAGATGAGCCCGGCACACGTCCCGAACACCGACAACCCGTCGGTGAGCCGTTCGTGGATCGGGTCGAACAGTTCCGAAGACTCGAGCAGCATCGACATCGTCGTCGACTCGCCCCCCGGGAGGATCAAACCGTCGACGGCGTCGAGATCAGCCGGGGTGCGAACCTCCACCACGGTCGCGCCGAGCGACTCCAGGACCTGGCCGTGACGAGCGAACGCCCCCTGCAGAGCGAGCACACCGACGGTCGGCGAGCTCACCAACCCCGGTCGGCCAGCTTGGTCTCGAGCGCGGAGATCTCGAGGCCGGGCATCGCCGGCCCGAGGCCTCGCGACACCTTCACCAGGATGTGGGGATCCTGGAAGTGAGTGGTGGCCTCGACCACGGCCTTGGCTCGGGCCGCCGGGTTGTCGCTCTTGAAGATGCCCGAACCGACGAAGACGGCCTGTGCTCCCAGTTGCATCACCATGGCGGCGTCGGCCGGCGTGGCCAGGCCGCCAGCGCAGAACATCGGCACCGGCAACGTGCCGGTCTCGGCGATCTCCTGGACCAACGGCAGCGGCGCCTGCAGCTGCTTGGCCCACTCGAACAACTCGGCCGAGTCGGCTTGGGTGATCTTGGCGATGTCGCCGAGGATCGACCGCAGATGGCGGGTGGCCTCGACGATGTTGCCGGTTCCGGCTTCACCCTTGGAGCGGATCATGCACGCACCCTCGCTGATGCGACGCAGGGCCTCGCCCAGGTTGGTGGCCCCGCACACGAACGGCACGGTGAAGGCCCACTTGTCGATGTGGTGGGCCTCGTCGGCCGGGGTGAGCACCTCGCTCTCGTCGACGTAGTCGACGCCGAGGGCCTGGAGGATCTGGGCCTCGACGAAGTGGCCGATGCGGGCCTTGGCCATCACCGGGATGGTGACCGCGGCCTGGATGCCTTCGATCATCTCGGGGTCGCTCATGCGGGCCACGCCGCCGTCACGACGAATGTCGGACGGCACCCGTTCGAGCGCCATCACCGCAACGGCGCCGGCGTCTTCGGCGATCTTGGCCTGGTCGGGGTCGACGACGTCCATGATGACGCCGCCTTTGAGCATCTCGGCCAAGCCGCGTTTGACCAATGGGGACCCGGTGGACCGGGACGAAGGGGTGGGCGCTTCGGTCATGGGGTCATGCTACTGGCCCGGGCCGGGGCCTCCCCAAGCGGATTTCGCCGCTCAGCCGTCGCTCGACGGGGCCAGGGCGAGGGCCCGCAAGACAGCCTCTTCAGGAGTGAGCACCTTGTAGTCGCCCGGCCGAGCCAGGCCGATCCAGGTCTGGCCGGGATCGAGCAGGATCAGCTCACCATCGGCATCAGTGAGCTGGAACGGATCGGTGTTGGCCCCCCGGGTCCAGGTGCCCTCGAGGATCTCACCGTTGCGAGCGATGACGGCTTTGCCGGTACCCACGGTTCGGGCTTGGGGCGAGGCGGCATCGGCCGCGCTGGTGCCGTACTCGGTCTCGAGCACCACCAGGTTCGGTGGTGCCACCTGAACGCCGTCGTGATCGAGGTGGGGTGTGTCGTTCTGGTAGCGGCCCCAACCTTCGAGCCCGCCGCCCCACAAGAAGACAGCCCGGTTGCGGGTACCAATGGTGAGCTCGATCCCGCCGCCGCCGCCGGCATCGCCCACGTCGCCGGGGTCACGGTAGGCCAGGATCGGATCGGGTGTGCCCGGTTCGCCGCCGGCCGCTTCGGCGGCCGCACTGGGAACGGCGATCAGATTGTGGGGCCCCGGGCGTTCGGAGTCACGGAAACTGGTGGCCCCGCCGGTGGCGTCGACATCGACCCACGCCATCACGCCGGCCGCTTCGGCGGCCCGCAGTTCGCTGGTGACGCCAGAGTTGCTGCCGGCGTTGGCGAACACCGGCGTGTTCAGCGCAGCCAGCACGTCGATGTCGCTCGAACGGGCCGACCGGGTGGGCCCGGTCTCGTCGGGGATGTCGCTGTGGAACACGGCGAGGAAACGGGAGGTGTTGTTCTCGATCAACATCTCGAACACGATGTCGGCTCTGGTCAACCCGTTCTGGGGTCGGGCCAGGTCGTCGTTGTCGACCTTGGTGGCGAACGCGGCGGTGTCGAGCAGGGCTTCGTCGCCGAGGTCGCGGCCGGTGAGTGGTTCGATGGGCCGCTCGGGTTCGGGCAGGGTGACCGTGGGCCCGATGGTCGTGGACGAACCGGGTTCGTCGGTGGCACCGTCGTCGGCGGTGTCGGGCTCGTCACCATCGCTGCCGCAGGCAGCGCCCACCAGCGCCAGGACGAGCAGAAGGGACAGCAGTCGATGCCAAGAAGTTCGTTTCATTGGTCCTCGTGGGGAGTCGCCGAGCAACAAGTCGGCGGGCGGATTGACCCGAGTATCACACCTCGCGCATGAACGCGATGCGATCCTCCAGGGCCGGGTGGGGCACGCCGCCGGCGTGAGCCCCGAGGGGATTGGCCAACCACAGGCCGGCCCCCGCTTCGGAGACACCGCCGACACGGTTGTCGCCTTCGGCCAGGGCGGTGAACAACTCGACTTGACCCGGTGGGTACCGGGTGACCTGTGCCGCCTCCAGGTCGGTCTCGAAGACCGGGGGCTGGTCGATCATGGCGTCGGCCACCCGATCCTGCATCGACCCGGGGAGGAGGGACACCAACCCGAGCATCCGGCTGCGGTAATCGAGATCGGACTGTGACCCGGCTGCCAGTTGATGGGCCAGCAAGGCTTCGAGTGCCATGTAATCGAGAGACCCCAACAACCCATCGGTGATGACCACGGTGGTGGCTCCGTTGCGGGTGAGCACGGCGCTGTTGCGGGCGGCGGAGTCGATACGCATGACGTCGGGCCGCTCGTAGCCGTTGTTGACACACAACACATCGAGCAGGTTGTCGAGCCGCGGTTGCTCACCGGGCACGAGAGGTCGAGCGTGGAGCATGTCGGCGGCCCGGGCCCCCGAGAGTCGGTACACCAGCACACCCACCACCGCCGCCACGACGAGCGCCAGCAGTATCGCGAGGGGCACCGAGAGGCCGATCAGCGCCGCCACCGCGGCGATGATCACTGCGATGACGAGAGCGCCACCGCCGATCAGGGTCAAGAGTCGGGAGTCGGGCACGGGGGGATCAGAACTCGACGTCGACGGGGCCGGTCGCTTCTTCCTCGGCCTCGAAGTACTCGCGCTCGTCGAAGTTGAACACGCCGGCGAAGAGGACACCCGGGAACTGCTGGATCTTGGTGTTCCACTTCAGCACCGAGTCGTTGTACGCCTGGCGGGCGAAAGCCACGCGGCCTTCAGTGGCGGTGAGCTCTTCTTGCAGCTCGAGGAAGTTCTGGTTGGCCTTGAGTTCGGGGTAGTCCTCCGACACCGCGAAGAGCGACCGCAGCGCACCCGTCAAGATGTTGTCGGACTGAGCTGCCTCGGCCGGCGACTGGGCCTGGGTGGCCATGTTGCGAGCCTGGATGACCGCTTCGAGCGTCTCCTTCTCGTGAGCGGCGTATCCCTTGACCGTCTCGACCAGGTTGGGGATGAGGTCGTAACGGCGGCGCAGCTGCACGTCGATCTGCGCCCACGCGTTGTCGACGCGGTTGCGCAGCTGGATGAGTCCGTTGTACTGCGCGACCACGAACAGAACGAGCAGAACCAATATGACGATGATGACGATGACAGCAATCACAACAGTGCTCCCGGGGATTCCATCCGACCATCGTAGGGTGACAGCCACCGACACCGACGATTGGTCGCCAGACGGGGTCGTCTCGGCCGCCGGGCGGCAACTCGTTCAGCCGATCAGGGCCCGATAACTGTCGAGGTAGATGTCGGCCAGGCGCCTCATGCTGAACGTGTCGGCTCGTCGCCGCCCGGCCTCCACCAGCGGTTCGGCCTGTTGCGGATCGAGGACCTCGCTGATGGCGCCGGCCAGAGCCACGGCGTTGCCCGGTGGCACGAGACGCGCGGCCGCCTGCACCACCTTGGCGTACCCGGGAAGTTCGCTGGCCACGATGGGGGTGCCGGCCGCCATGGCCTCGAGCAGGACGATGCCGAACGATTCCCCGCCCAGCGACGGGGCACAGAACACGTCGGCGCCGCGCATCCGTGAGCGTTTCTCGGCTTCGTCGATACGACCCAGCCATTCGATGCGCGGGTCGCCGGCCGTCTGCCGTTGCAGCTCGCTGGTCTCCGGGCCCTCACCGGCGATCCACAGCCGCGTGTCGGGCGGCAGCGTTCGGATGGCATCGAGCAGAACGGCCAAGCCCTTTCGCGGTTCGTGGCGGCCGACGAAGAACACGGTCGGGGCCGTCGTGGGATGGGGTTCGGCCGTGGCGAACGGCGCGATCTCCACACCGTTGAAGGTGACGGTGTAGGTGCCGCCCAGGGCGGCGGCGGCCACTTTGCGGGCA
>JBPCTQ010000127.1:0-6814 GCA_051011595.1 Acidimicrobiales bacterium | reverse complement strand
ACCGGTGCGATCGTCGTTCCAGTCGCGGGCGGTGAAGTAGATCTTGCCCGTCGCCTGATGGAGGTACTCCTCCGCCGGACGGTTGTGGGTTGCGTAGGTGCCGAGACCATAGAGGCCACCGGTCGAGCAGAAGCTCTGTGTGTTCTGGTCCATGCACACGATCTCGCCGTTCGTCGCACCCTTGCGACGATGGTGGTTGACCGCCCACACCTCTTCGGCGGCAACGTAGATGAGCGGGCGGAAGCCGTCGCCGCTGCCCGAACCGCTGAAGCCGACGAACGGTGGGTTGATCACGATGGGCACGTCACAAATCGCTCCACAGTTCGACAGCGTCGCGGTCGAACTGCGCTCGATCTCCGGCGCGTCCTGGATGAAGCTCGAGAAATACTGGTCACCCTGACCGGTCACCGACACGCTGATGTCGAGGTCGACGGTACGGGTAACGACCACGGTTTGTCCGTCGTTGGTCTGGATGGTCACGACCGTCTCGGTGGGAACGGCGGGGTCGCCGAGGGGATCCTGCCAGCTCGGGTTCGTCGCGGTGATCGTCACCGTGCTCCCAGCCGCATTCAGCACGCCGATGACTGCGTCGACCGCCTCCTGCATGGCATCGCGCTCGAGCGTCTCGCGGACGGTCGCGTCCGTGATCTCGGCCCAGGCACTGACGCTGAGCGTCTCGAAGTCGGCGGTGCGCTTCTGCTCGTACGATTGGATGGCGTTGAGCGACCCGAGGTCAGCAGTCCTCTGCTGCTCCTGTGCTTGTCGGTACCACGCACCGAGGTCGGTCGCGAAGGCTGCGATCATCAACATGATCAGCATCACCAGCGCGGTCATCACGAGAATCGCGCCGCGTTCCTGTGGTTGGCGGCGGTCGCGTCGAAGGCCAGATACGTGTTCCATGGCTCCGGTGTCGGCACGAACGGCGAAGATCCCGATGGGCCCAACGAATCCTTTCGGCTCGCTAGCCTTAGCACCCATGGTTGATCACGCCCACAAGCCCTATCCCGACGTCGAAAAACCCGACTTTCCGGCGATCGAGGCTCGAATCCTGGATCGGTGGGCAGCCGGTGGAACCTTCGAGAAGTCCATCGGCAGTCGGAGCCCGGAACATGAGTACGTTTTCTACGACGGTCCACCGTTCGCCAACGGGCTCCCGCATCACGGCCACCTGTTCACCGGCTACGTGAAGGACGTCGTTCCCCGCTACCAGACCATGCGCGGAAAGATGGTCGAGCGACGCTTCGGGTGGGATTGCCACGGGCTTCCCGCCGAGATGGAAACCGAGAAGCAGCTCGGCGTGTCGGGACGGGCCGCCATCACCGAATACGGCATCGAGGAGTTCAACGACCAGTGCCGCAGCTCGGTGTTGCGGTATACGGCGGAGTGGGAGCAGACCGTCACCCGGCAGGCTCGTTGGGTCGACTTCGAACACGACTACAAGACGATGGATCTCGACTACATGGAGTCCGTTATCTGGGCGTTCAAACAGCTGTGGGACAAAGGTCTCATCTACGAGGCGAACCGTGTCATGCCCTACTCGTGGGGTGCCGAGACACCGTTGTCGAATTTCGAGATCCGCCTCGACGATGCCACTCGGCCCCGGCAGGACCCGGCGATCACCGTGGCCTTCGACCTCGAGCCGCAGGCCAACGACCCCGGTCCGATGAAGATGCTGGCCTGGACCACGACACCATGGACGCTGCCCTCCAACCTCGGACTCATCGTCGGCCCCGAGCTCGACTACGCCGTCATGGAGCTCGACGGTGCGTTCTACGTCCTCGGGGTGGCGACCGTCGACGCATACGAGAAGCAGCTCGAGGGAGCCACACAGCACAGCATCGTGAAGGGCTACGAGCTGGTCGGACGCACCTACTCTCCCCTCTTCCCGTACTTCGCCGATCGGGTCGATCTGTACGGTTTCCGGGTACTCGGCGACGACTTCGTCGCCACCGACGAGGGCACCGGCATCGTGCACAGCGCCCCCGGTTTCGGCGAGGACGACCAACGCATCGCCGAGGACAACGGTATGGGAATGGTCGTACCCGTCGACGACCACGGCCGCTTCACAAACGAGGTACCCGACTTCGCCGGGCTCAATGTGTTCGACGCGAATCCCCAGATCATCACGCACCTCAAGGAGGCCGGCAGGCTCGTCCGCCACGACAGCTACGAGCACAACTACCCCCACTGCTGGCGGACCGACACGCCGATCATCTACCGAGCCCTGCCGAGCTGGTACGTGAGGGTGACCGACATCCGCGAGCGCCTCGTGGAGCTGAATCAGCAGATCAACTGGATCCCCGAGAACGTACGCGACGGCCGATTCGGTCGCTGGCTCGAAGGTGCCCGCGATTGGTCGATCAGCCGCAACCGCTTCTGGGGCTCACCGATCCCAGTGTGGCGCAGCGACGACCCCGCGTACCCGCGTATCGACGTCTACGGCAGCCTGGACGAGTTCGAGGCCGATTTCGGTGTCCGTCCGACCAACCTTCATCGGCCCTACATCGACGAGCTCGTGCGGCCGAACCCCGACGACCCGACCGGCAAGTCGATGATGCGGCGGGTCCCGGAGGTGCTCGATTGCTGGTTCGAGTCGGGCTCGATGCCGTTTGCCCAGGTGCACTACCCGTTCGAGAACAAGGAGTGGTTCGAGAGCCACTACCCCGCCGACTTCATCGTGGAGTACATCAACCAGACGCGCGGCTGGTTCTACACCCTGCACGTGTTGGCCGGCGCGCTGTTCGACAAGCCGTCGTTCCAGAACGTGATCTGCCACGGCATCTTGCTGGCCGACGACGGCGCCAAGCTGTCGAAGAAGCTGCGCAACTACACCGAGCCCACCGAGATCTTCGAGAAGCAGGGGGCCGACGCACTGCGTTGGTACTTCATGTCGACCAACATCGTCCGGGGCGGCGACACCCGCATCAGCGACCAGGCCATCGACGATGTCACCCGCCAGGTCCTGTTGCCGGTGTGGAACGCCTATTCGTTCTTCACCCTGTACGCCAACGTCGACGACTACCGGGCCGAGCTGCGCACCGACTCGACCCAGCTGCTCGACCGCTACCTGCTGGCCAAGACCCGGGCCCTCGTCGAAGCCGCCACCGCGGCCATGGACAACTACGACCTGGTGGGCGCGGCGGCCGAGATCCAACGATTCATCGACGCCCTCAACAACTGGTACATCCGCCGCAGACGCGACCGCTTCTGGTCGGCCGGTTCGCCGGGCGACGACCAGGACAAACGCGACGCCTACGACACCCTGTACACGGTGCTCACCACCCTGTGTCGGGTGTCGGCGCCGTTCCTGCCCATGATCACCGAAGAGATCTACGGCGGCCTGCGGTCGGGCGAGTCGGTGCACCTGTCCGACTGGCCCGATGCGGAAGAGCTGCCGGCCGATCCCGAGCTGGTCACCAACATGGACCGGGTACGCGAAGCCGTTTCCACCGCCCTGCGACTGCGCGAAGACCTGGGCCTGCGGGTGCGGCTGCCCTTGTCGTCGCTCACCCTGGTGAGCGCCGGCATCAACGAGGCCTACAGCCCCATCCTGGCCCACGAGGTCAACGTGAAGACCGTGCGGGTCGACGACGACCTGTCGTCGTATGCGTCGTTCACCCTGCGCCCCGACGGCAAGGCCCTGGGCCCCAAGCTGGGCGGCGACGTGCAGAAGGTGTTCGGTGCGGCCAAGGCCGGCGAATGGACCGACAACGGCGACGGCACCGTCACGGTGGCCGGCCACACGCTCGAAGCGAGCGAGTTCGAGCTGGCGGTCGAGCCGGTGGAAGGAGTGGTGGCCGCCGCCCTACCGGGCAACGACGGCTTGGTGGTGCTCGACACCGAGCTCACCCCTGAACTGGAAGCCGAAGGTCTGGCCCGCGACGTGGTGCGCCAGGTGCAGAACGCCCGCAAGGACGCCGACCTCGAGGTGACCGACCGCATCGCGCTGATGCTCGAGCTGCCCGATCCGGTCACCGACGCCGTCCGCGCCCACGAGGCCTACGTGGCCGACCAGGTGTTGGCCACATCCGTCGGCTACGGCGAAGCCACGGGCACGTCGGTGCACGAGGCCACGGTCGACGGTTCGCCGATCCGGATCGGCCTCACCGTCGCCGGCTGACCTGGTCGCGCCCGATCTCGCCCGATCGGGCGTCAGAAACCGGTCACCCTGACCGCTGACTCACGCAGTTTCGGTCGGGGGGCTGGGTCAGGCGGGTCAGTCGACCAGGACGCCGAGCGTGCGCGGCATCCAGAAGTCGCACAGGTCCTGGTCGCCGTAGTGGCCCTCGAAGAACACCAGGCTCAGCGCCTGCTGCACGACCTGAGCCCGGCAGGTGGCCTCGGTACTCGCCCACAGCTCGTCGAAGCTGTACTCGACACCGTTCGACCGCAGGGTGGCGTGGTAGTGCTCGGCCAGCTTGCGGGCCATGGGCCGACCGTCGTCGGGTTCGACACAGCTGCTGATTACGTACCCCAGGTCGTATCCCGGGTCGGCGAACGACGGCATGGCCCAGTCGAGGATGGCCAACGTTCCGTCGTCGTAGAACATCATGTTGTCCGAACGCGGGTCGCCGTGGATCATGGTGATGGGCCGGTTGAGGCGGGCGACGTCGTCGGGGAATCGTTCGATGGCTTCGCGCAGCATGTCCTCGTGGGCCGACCCCGCCATCTCCGGCCAACGCTCGAGACAGGCGGGCACGGCCCGGGACCGACTCACGTGGCGCTGCACCAGCGGGATGTCGGTGACGGTCTTGCCCGAGCTGATGCGACCGACCAGCCCGGTCTCACCCCAGAAGTGAGCATGGAGCTGGGCCAGGTGTTCGAGCACCGTCTGCAGGCGATCGGGGCTGGGCGGGCTGGTCATGTCGTGCACTTCGCCCTCACCCATGTCCTCGATCAACAGGGCGAAGCGGCGGTCGGTGGCCCGCATGAACTTGGACACGTCGCGGGTGAGGAACACATGCACCCGACCCGGGAGCTTCTCGAGCACGCGGGCCGTGCCCGACTTGAAGCCGGCCGGCAACACCTGCGGGTCGTACTCCGAGCCGAAGTGACGAGGCATACGAACCGGGACTTCAGCCGATGCATGCCGGTAGAACTCGATCTCGCGTTCGTAGGTGCCGAGATGTTCGATCATGCCCCGGTTGACGGTGTTGGCCGTGGGGAACTTGGCGATGACCGTGTCGGGCGCCGACTCGGCCTCGCCGGCGTAGTCGAGGGTGACCCGCATGAGGTCACCGCTGAGGCCTTGGCCCCCGCTGATGGAGCTGATCCGGAACCCGACCACCTCGCCCTCGTCGGAGAGGTCACCGTGGGCGCGGAGCTGATCGGTCAACCACTGCGGCGTCAGATCGCCGGCCGTGGCCGGAATGAAGTTCTTGCCTCGAGCCACCGGTGCTCCTACATCTGCTTCGCTGCCTATCGGCAGGACACCATAGACACTGGAGGGGTGCCGATCGTGGCCGGGCGGGCTTCGCACCGGTGTTCTAGGTTGCCTCCATGATCGACCAGGCGCCGTTCGGCCGTACCAACCACCAGAGCAGCCGGGTGATCTTCGGGGCCGCCGCTCTGGGCCGAACGTCGGACAAACGCCGTGACGAGGTCCTCGAGGTGCTCGACCGCTACGGCGTCAACCACATCGACACCGCCGCCTCGTACGGCGACAGCGAGCTCCATGTCGGCGCGTGGATGGCCGACCGCCGGTCTGATTTCTTCCTGGCCACCAAGACCGGCGAACGCACCGCCGACGGGGCCCGAGCCCAACTGGAAGCGTCCCTCGAACGGTTGGGCACCGACCATGTCGACCTGATCCAGCTGCACAACCTGGCCGAAGAAGACGACTGGCGGACGGTGTTCTCGCCCGGTGGTGCCATCGAGGCGCTGGCCAAGGCCCGGGCCGAGGGGCTGGTTCGCCACATCGGCGTCACCGGTCACGGCCTGCGGATTCCGAGGATGCACCTGCGCAGCCTGGCCGAGTTCGCCTTCGATTCGGTGCTGGTGCCCTACAGCCCCGTGCTCATGGCCATCGATGACTACGCGGCCGACCTGGAGATGCTGCTGGGCGCCTGCGCCGACCAGAGCGTGGCCGTGCAGACCATCAAGGCGGTGGCCCGACAGCGTTGGCCCGACGATCACGAAGGGCCCAAGTACAGCTGGTACGAACCGCTGCTCGACGACGACGCCATCACCCGAGCCGTCCACTACGTGCTGGCCGACCCCCAGGTGTTCCTCAACACCTCCAGCGACAGCCGCCTGCTGCCCATCACCCTGCAAGCCGCGGCCGACCACGACGGCACCCGTCCCGACAAAGCCCTGCTGGCCGCCGACATCGAGGCCAACGACATCACCCCGCTGTTCGACGGCGACGCCCTCGAACACGTCATCGTCTGACCGGCTGCGTTCGCTCGCTCCTCACCGGGGCGAGTAGAACGGGCGCCACCACGCGTTCGCAGCAGGAGACAGCCATGGCCATCGATTTCACCCTCGACCCTGAACACGAAGCCATCCGCATGCGGGTGCGCGAGTTCGTCGACGCGGTCATCAAACCGGGCGAAGCCAAGATCGAAGGCCACGACGGCGGCGAACCACTCGAGGGCGGCGCGCGGGTCGAGGTGCTCATCGACCTGCGCAAGAAGGCGCATGCCGAGGGTCTCTGGTTGCCCCACATGCCCGAGGAGTGGGGCGGCATGGGGCTGGGCCACGTGGCATTGGCCATGGTGCAGGCCGAAGCGGCCAAGTCCTACTACGGGCCCTGGGTGCTCAACTGCCAGGCCCCCGACGAAGGCAACATGCACACGCTGTTGCACTGGGCCAC